>CALKAK010000054.1 GCA_937983015.1 uncultured Bacillaceae bacterium
TAATGTTCATGACCATCCTGATTATGAAAAGGCGATTCAAGCGGCAAAAAATGCCGAATAACCGTAGAAAAACGCAAATTATCCTCAACTTGTAGACCTATTAATAGGTCTCTTTTTTCTTTTTGGGTTTTTTATTTGTTATTTTTCTTTGGTATGATTAGAATGGGTATTTGGTGAGTAAATCTTGTTTAGGAGGTAACTGAATGCCTGAGTCGCCTGTTGAAACGTTGTTCCAAGTTCTTGACGAGACAAGCCAGATCTTACAAAAGGAAATGGATATCACATACCTGGAAGCTTTGGCAGAAACCGGTGAGAATATCTTTCAAGATCAAATCGGCCAAAAAGATGTAAGCGACGTGGCGAGAAAGCGATTGGCGAAATATTACGCGGAGATCAACCGCTTATCGTATACAAGCGAAGATATTCGAAAAGCCTTCCAGCTTGCATGTTTAAAAGGCATGCGAAAAACGACACAACCGAATCATCAATTGACCCCGGATTCGATCGGAATTTTTGTCAGTTATTTAATCCAAAAATTTTTCCGGACGACGCAAAGGAATTTTTCCATTCTCGATCCAGCTGTTGGTACGGGGAACTTATTGACGACAATTTTAAATCAATTGAATTGTCCGGATATTCGCTCCTACGGTGTCGAGATCGATGACCTCTTAATCCGTCTTGCTTATGTCAATGCCAATTTGCAGAACCATCCCCTTGAACTGTACCGGCAAGATAGTTTAAGACCGCTTTTTGTCGAACCGGTTGATTGTGTCGTTTGTGATCTTCCGGTCGGGTATTACCCGGGGGATGCCAGTGAATTTGAGTTGAAAGCAGATGAAGGTCATTCGTATGCCCATCACCTGTTTATCGAACAAAGCACTCGATACACGAAAGACGGAGGATATCTATTTTTCCTCGTCCCGAATACATTGTTCACGAGTCCAGAGGCGGAAAAATTACGTGAATTCGTGAAAAGCCATCACCATATCCAGGCATTTATCAGTCTGCCTGAATCGATGTTTAAAAATAAAGAAATTGCAAAAAGCCTATTTGTTTTACAAAAACAGGGTGCAGGTGTTAAACCGCCGAAAGAAATTTTAATGGCAATTTTACCTTCCATGACGGATATGCGCGCGATGGAGAACATGTTAGAACGAATCGATCAGTGGTTTAAAGAAAACAAGTATTCGTTGAATGACCGATGAAAAGGTCTTTTCTATTTTGAAATGTTGAAGGAATTTTTTCCTATCTTCCCAAAAACGTTCCCCTATTGAAAAATATCGGAATTAATGATTAAATAAATTACCGAGGTTATAATTGTTAATATTTTCACAGAAAGTATACATGGATCTTATAATTTTTTAATCACAACGACATTATATAGATTTAAGGAGCGAAATAAATGACGAAGATATTAGCGATTAATGCAGGAAGTTCTTCTTTAAAATTCCAGTTGATCAAGATGCCCGAAGAAGAAGTGATCACTAAAGGTATTGTAGAGCGGATTGGTTTAAATGATTCGATCTTTCAAATCACCGTGAATGGGGAAAAGAAGAAATTTGTTCAAGATATTCCTAACCATGCGGAAGCGGTTAAAATTCTCCTTGAACAAATGTTAGAATTGCATGTCATCGAGTCCTTTGATGAAATTGATGGTGTCGGTCACCGTGTCGTTCATGGTGGGGAAAAGTTCAGTGATTCTGCATTGATTACCGATGAGGTATTACGGGAAATCGAGGAATTGGCTGATCTTGCGCCGCTTCATAATCCGGCGAACGTTACGGGAATCAAAGCATTTAAAGAAGTATTACCAGATGTTCCGGCCGTCGCCGTTTTTGACACGGCTTTCCACCAAACAATGCCTGAACAGTCTTATTTGTACAGCCTACCCTATGAATATTATAAAAAATATAAAATCCGCAAGTATGGATTCCACGGAACATCCCACAAATATGTTACGCAACGAGCCGCTGAACTCTTAGAGCGCCCGTTGAAATCATTGCGCCTAATCTCCTGTCATTTAGGTAATGGTGCCAGCATCGCTGCTGTTGTCGGTGGGAAATCCATCGATACGTCCATGGGCTTCACACCGCTTGCTGGCGTGACCATGGGAACCCGTTCTGGTAATATCGATCCGGCCTTAATCCCCTATATCATGGAGAAAACAGGAAAAACCGCCGATGAAGTTGTCAATGTGTTGAATAATGAAAGTGGTTTGCTAGGAATTTCTGGCGTTTCCAGCGATTTGCGCGATCTAACGGAAGCTGCTAAAGCCGGAAATAAGCGGGCCGAATTGGCTTTAGATGTATTCGCCGATCGTATTCATAAGTACATCGGTTCCTACGCCGCTAAGATGAATGGTGTAGATGCGATTATCTTTACCGCAGGAATCGGTGAGAATAGTGCGGAAATTCGTGAACGAATTCTTAGAGGGTTGGAATTCATGGGAGTTTACTGGGATGTCGAAGCGAATAAAAATGCAAAAGGTGAAGCGTTTATCAACTATCCCTTCTCCCCTGTAAAAGTACTCGTGATTCCGACGAATGAAGAAGTGATGATTGCCCGTGATGTCGTCCGTTTAGCCGGATTATAAACATATGCAAGGCAACATCTCCTAAACTAGGGGGATGTTGCTATTTTTTTGAAGATCTATATGTGCTATAATGAGTTCAATCTGAGATTAAAGCGATGTGTAAAAATCCGAGGGGGCTTCCCGAATGAGACTTTCCGATTATGAGACCCTTCAGTTGCAGAAAATCGAGCAATGGATCCATACCTTGGATAATGAGCAGGTCGTATTGAGTGATTTTGTGCAAATTTATGACAGGTGGTTGGAACAGATTTTCGCATCTTTCCCAGATGCACAAAAAGAGCAAATATTTAAGAGTCTCGACCAGATCTTGCTGTACATACAAGTATTTTTGCAGGAAACCGAACGCATCCAGCAAATGAGTGAAAAAATTCTTCAGCAAGCAAGGATTTGGAACCCTGATCTTCAAGAAATTCCCGATTTAAAAGATCTTCCTCTAGAAAAACTTCAATATTTGGCGGGGCGGGAAATAAACCTTCATCGCATGTATTCGTTCATGCAAGGGGGACTTTCTGGGACGGGAAATACATTTTTACTGACGATCGATGTTCCGGCTATTATCTTGGTCAATTTACGAGCCATCCAAGCGATCGCCTTAAGTTATGGCTTTCCGGTCCAATATCCACAAGAATTGCTCACCGTGCTTAAGATTTTCCATTGCGCCACTTTGCCAAGGCGATTTCACGCATCTGGTTGGCAAGAACTTATGGAGACAGTGAAAAAGCAAAAACTTAATAATTACAATTTTAACGAACGGATTACGGACCTTCGTTGGGTAAATACGATTTTATTACAAGTCATTAAAATATCGCTCATACGTTTATTTCGAAATAATGAAGAGAAAAGACCTTCGCTTATTAGCCTGGCCATCGGGGCAGGAAGTAACTATAAATTGACGAAGCAAGTAACTGAATGGGCCGATCGGTTTTACCAATACCGGTATTTATTGGAAAAGAAGGAAGCTGGCGAATGATTGCCTCTATACTGAATAAGGTAGGAGGTAGGAAAACCCGTATCAGTAACGGGTTTTTCCTTTTCCATGTATCTTCGCCGATTCATTCCTTGGAGAAAATTTACCTAATACAATGGAACAATAGAAAACGATAA
>CALKAK010000055.1 GCA_937983015.1 uncultured Bacillaceae bacterium
CCGCGTTTACCTTCTTCGTCGACGGTTTCACCGACGATCCGCCCCGGTAATTTCCGGATATATTTTTTGTCACTTGCGAAATATCCGCAAGTTGGCCCGCCGAAAGACATCGGAATTCCGAGTGGTTGCATATCACCGACAACGAGGTCCGCTCCGAGTTTCCCGGGTGCTTGTAATATCGCAAGTGCAAGCGGATTGGCACTTACAATAAAAAGTGCACCATGTTCTTTGGCGATTTCATTGATCGCCTTAAGATCCTCTACCGAGCCAAAAAAGTTCGGGTACTGAACGATTACTGCGGCCGTATCCTGATCGATTCTTTCTTTTAACTCGTCCAAGTCGGTCACATCACTATTCAACGCGATTTCGTCTACCGAGTAATTTTGTCCGCTCGCAACCGTTTGTAAAATCTCGCGGGCTTCCGGATGGACCGCTTTGGAGATGAGCACTTTCGGGCGGCGTTTCGCATCAATAGCCAGTGAAGCCGCTTCTGCCAGAGATGTCGGTCCGTCATACATCGAGGAATTCGCCACATCCATCCCTGTAAGTTCACAGACCATCGTCTGGAATTCGAACATCGCCTGCAGCTCACCTTGACTGATCTCCGGCTGGTACGGTGTGTATGCGGTGTAAAATTCGGAACGGGAGATCACATGTTTTACAACGCTTGGAATATAGTGATCGTAAATCCCCGCGCCTAAAAAGATCGGATAATCATCGGCAGTGACATTGCGTGCTGCTAGTTCCTGCATCCTTTTTTTGAGAAGGGATTCCGGTTCGGCTTCTGCGATTTCCAGATCGCCTTTTAAGCGTAAATCTTCCGGGATGACCGTAAATAACTCATCGACCGAGGATAGTCCTAAAAATTCCAGCATTTCCTGCCTGTCCTGTTCGGTGTCGGGAAGGTAGCGATATGTTCCGCTCATCGGATTTTCTCCTCCTTTTTCACGCTTTTTAGTAATGGAGTGGTGAACTCATGATATTGTTCTTCGTATCCAGTATTTCTAGATCAACCTTATTTTTTTCTTTTATAAAAAGGCTTTTTCACAACAACCGCATCGATAAAGCGTTTACGAATCTGGATTTTCACCGGAGTTTCCGGTTTAGTGTACGCTATATCCAATAAAGCAAATCCAAGAGCCTTTTTCAAAGTCGGTGCATGGGTTCCCGATGTGATGTGACCGATTTCCTTTTCCTCGTCCTGCGCAAAGACTTTATACCCGGTGCGCGGGATCCCTCTTCCAGTCACTTCCAGCCCGACGATTTTCCGCTGGATCCCTTCTTCTTTTTGTTTGCGGAGGGCTTCTTTACCGATAAATGAGTCTTTATCCAGTTTCACCGCAAAACCGAGCCCGGCCTCAAGTGGAGTCCAATCTTCCGATAACTCTTGTCCATATAAGGCAAGCCCAGCTTCGAACCGTAATGTGTCGCGGGCACCGAGACCGCATGGCAATAACCCGTCTTCTTGACCGGCTTCCAGCAGTTTGTCCCATAGATCTTCGACATGTTCTGCCTTTACATATAGTTCAAAACCATCTTCCCCAGTGTAGCCAGTACGGGAGATGAGGACATCCGGGATTCCCGCAACTTCTACTCCTTGCTGGAAACGGTAAAAACGGATCTTTGATAAATCGGTACTCGTCAATTTTTGTAAAATCGCTTGCGCTTTCGGACCTTGGAGGGCAAGTTGTCCGACACCGGTGGAGATATTTTTTACCGTGACGTCACCCTTTTCATGTTGTTTGATCCATTCATAATCTTTTTCTGTATTCGCCGCATTCACGACGAGCAAATATTTATTTTCCGCTAATTTATAAATGAGAAAATCATCGATGATGCCGCCATCGGGTTTACACATCAGCGCGTATTGACATTGATTCACCTGACACTTTGTCACATCATTCGTAACAAGCTCGTTCAGAAATCCTTCCGCATCCTGTCCTTCGATGAGGATCTCTCCCATATGGGAGACATCAAACAGTCCAGCCTTGTTACGGACGGCTTCGTGTTCTTCGATGATCCCGGAGAATTGAACGGGCATTTCCCAGCCACCGAATTCTGTCAGTTTGGCGCCAAGCTCCTGATATTTGGCAAATAAGGGTGTCCTTTTTAATTGGGGTTGTGCACCCATTACATAACCTCCTTTGTCTCGACCACTTTATAAAAGAAACAGTGTTTCTATTTCTCACCGTTTCCATTATGGAATCGTGATTAATCCTTTATGCGAATGAATCTTTTTCATTTTTTCTAACACCATTTTCGCAAAAATCTCTTCTGATAATTAAGATAGCATAATCCCAGGGCAAATTCTCTATTTGCATCCGTTTTCTCGATAGAAGTGGAAAATTTTTCTTATTTATATCGTAAGAAAAACGAAAAAAGGACAGAAAAAGGCATTGCACCCTTTCTCTGTCCTGGTACCTGAGAGATTAACCCCGCATCTTGCAGGATTTTCCCCGTTGGTGGCTACCAAGTAGCGCTCTCCAGAGGTGCGTCCCGTTGCAGTCCTTGAACCTGAGAGATTAGCTCCGGGGATTTTAGGAGCTTGCTCCTTCGGTGGCGATCACGCACTCTCCTGCAACGCTCATCCGCCGCGATTCATTTTTTATGGCTAATTTTAGCTTAACGAGTATACGGGTTATTGTCAACCAATTGCCAACTGTATCCCAATAATGCATTGTCCGAATTTTCCGATTATTACACATCCGTTTGAACGATTGATCAATTGACCGGTAGTGCGCACGCGCTTTGCACGAGTGGTTCACCGACAATAAAGCCTTCTTCCTGTGAATAATCGATTTGCGTTTCTTCATCGAGATACCGTTTCGTGAAGCGATCGATCCGAATCTGAATCCCTTCGAACTCCAGGACGGTGTCGAGAGGACGCGCTTCATCAAAAACGAGTTTGAAATTGACGGCCACGCCACAACCGCCTGCCATTTCCGCATCCACTCTGGGGAAGATATGTTCAGGAAGTTCCATGGATTCCAGCTTTTTTAAAGCTCTTTCGGTTAAGGATATGATCATATAGGTTCACCTCTTTTTACCAGATCTAGTTTAGGTGCGCCATTGGCGAAATGAAAATGATGATGAACGCATCTCTAATTCGCTTTGACAAGAAATTGGTGACATTATCGTATATTCATTATATGCTAGTAAGGTATCCTTCACCAGAAAAGTGAATGAACGAAAAGGAGACCTTTGCACGATGAAATTATTCATCATATTAGGTTGTCTACCTACTTCCGCCCTCATGAAATAGGCAATCGTTTTTCTGTAAATCCTTAACATAATTTGTATTATTTCAAAAAGTTTTGTGTCATTGTCGCGGTCTTTTGGACAAATTTTTCGCTGTTTTGGGTCAGTGTTGTCCCTAGTTTTAATTCTGACGGGTTCAACTAAATAAAAAACTTTAAAATGGAAAGGCCTGGAGCATATGGCGCTCCAGGCGAACCTTATTGTTGATAACGAAAATTTTCCGGTCGTTCCGGGCTTGCTTTTTCCAGCGCTTCTTTCAGTTGTTCTACGTTTAGTTCCTGTACATAACAAGGTGTTCCCGGTTGTTGCCGCCAGGATTCGCTCAAAGTTCCGCTATCGACGGGATCGAACCCCAGTTCATCGATTAAGTCCATCACGATTTTCTTTTGTTTTTCATCATCACCGGCGACCGGTAAAGCCAGCCGGTTTGGATCTCCTTTCGGGCGTCCTTTTTCCAGTAAATTTTTATACCAAATCGTGTTGAACGCTTTGATCACAGGGCGACCTAGTTGTTGCGACACCCATACGCTTTCTGGCATTCCTTCTTCGATTTCCTTGATATAACCATCGCGGTTATTCGGATAATAATTGCCCGTATCGACGACAGGAACATGTTCCGGCACATTTTTAAACAAGTCTTTAGGTAGGTCGGGAATATTTTTTTCCGGAATCGTAACGATTACCAAGTCAACATCACGGACCGCGTCATGAACAGTTGTGGGAGTGGCACCCGTTTCTTTGGCGAGATCCTGTAAAGTCTCAGGTCCGCGGGAGTTAGCCACTTTTACCTCATGGCCAAGTTCCGTCAATCTTCTTGTCAATGTGCCACCGATATGACCGGCACCGATGATCCCGATCTTCACCGTTCATTCCCCCTTTGCCTTTTATAACTATATTCTTGCAGGGATGATAAAATCCTTTTCCAATCCTTCTATCGCTTTATTTTGCCATCGCTTTTTCGTCGTGTTAAGATTTTATCAGAATATAAAGAACGGGATGGATGCACTTGCTTATATTATCCTTTATCATTCCAATCATCATGGCGACATTGTTCATCATCTGGCGCATCAAAGCGACAGAAAGGCCGATCACAAAGCGGAAAATTATTCTACCCCCCATCATGATGAGTACAGGTGCGTTCATGTATATTTTTCCCGCATTTCGCATCGGCTGGCAACAGATCCTGGAAGCTCTTACGATCGGCTTCTTTTTTTCCATCATCTTAATACTCAATACAAAATTTGAAATCCGCGAGCAGAAAATCTATGTCAAATACTCTAAAGCTTTCGGTGTTATTTTGATCGTGTTATTAATCATCCGCACCATGTTTAAATTCTATCTCACCTTGACGATCGATGTCGGGGAAACCGGCGGAATGTTTTGGATGCTTGCCTTCGGGATGATCGTTCCCTGGCGGGTGGCGATGTATATTCAATACAATAAGATGGTGAAAAAAATCTCACCCCATTTTGTCATGAATTCCACGAATCTGAAAAACCACTCACGTTTCCACGAGTCCGAAAATATACGGTCGTAAGGTCATAAGCTTTAATTCAAGGAGAGATATTTGCTGATCAATATGAAAAAGCCGGGAAGTCCCCGGCTTTATTTTTAAGTATCGAAAAAAACTCTTGATGAGAATTGCTCCTTTTATCAATAGAAATTTCAAAATGAACCAATACTGCCCCTGCGAAAACTTCGCTCAAAACTCCTCGTATTCCGCCGGGTCCTGTCCTTTCCGACGTCCGTCCGGTTTCGATAAAGCGTTGATCGCTTCCATTTCCGCTTCCTCGAGGGCGAAATCAAAGATATTTAGATTTTCAAACTGACGATCAGGATTTTGGGATTTCGGGATCGAAATCGCACCGATTTGATAATGCCAGCGCAGGACAACTTGAGCCGGTGTTTTTCCGTGTTTTTCCGAGATCGTACGGATCGTTTCTTCTGCAAAAAGTTTGCCGCCACGATAAAGCGGGCTCCATGATTGCGTTCGAATATTAAATCTTTCATGGAATCTACGCTGCTCGGCCTGATTGAAATAAGGATGAAGCTCGATCTGGTTGACACTTGGAACGACGCCCGTTTCTTTCACGAGCCGTTCGATGTGCTCGGGGAGGAAGTTGCTCACACCGATCGAACGGATCAATCCCCATTTTTTCGCATCGATTAACGCTTGCCATGCCTCGACATAGCGATTTTGTTTCGGATTCGGCCAATGAATGAGATAGAGATCATAATAGTCGAGATTCGCCCGATAAAGCGATTCCTGGATTGCGGTAATCGCAGCATCATACTCATGATAACGTCCTGGCAATTTAGACGTAATTATGAGTTTCTCCCGCGGCACCGAGCTGCGGCGGATCGCCTCACCCACGGCCCCCTCATTTTCATAGTTATACGCGCTATCGATCAGTCGATAACCCATATCGATGGCACTGACGATGGCTTGTACTCCGGCTGCTCCCCGGATTTGCCAGGTACCAAAACCGATTACTGGTATACGTAACCCGTCATTTAATGTTACTTCAGGAATTTGCACGTTCACTAGTGTAACCTCCTTATTATATGGATGAAATATTTTTCTTTCATGAAAACCCTGTATTTCCATTTTATCAAATCCTGGGAATACTGATAGAAAAACTTAATACAATTTTATACGTAAATATTTTTGTAAAACGGTGAAAAACGAGTCACCTGGAAAACCCTTGAAATCTTAAAAAATCCATTTCCACATCAAATTTACTTGCTTACTTCAGCGCGGAAGAACACGATTTACTTTCGTGATATAATGGATTTATACGTCGATTCGCAAAGGAGAACCATCATGACAGTCGAAGTGCCCGTATACCAGAGAACCATCCACGTTGATTTTCGCGATGTGGACTTTAAAAAGCAATTAAAATTGAGTAGTTTATTCGCCTATTTTCAGGATACGGCCGGGTTCGCATCTGAGGAGATGAACCTCGGCATCCAAACTTTGATGGATACATACGGGGTTACCTGGGTGTTAATGCGCATTCGCACGGATATTTTGCGCTATCCCGTTCTGGATGAGGAGATCACGATCGAAACGTGGCCGACGGACATGACCCGTGTCGAATTTAATCGCGATTTTTTTGTCCGTGACCAGAATGGAGAGGTGATCATAAAAGGGGTCTCCACCTGGGTGTTAATGGATCTAGAAACCCGTCGCATCAAGCGGACGAATTTAATCAAAGCGGATTACCCCCGTACGAATTGGCGGGCAATCCACTGTGACCTCGGCAGAATCCGGGATTTTGGCCAGCTCGAGACGGTCTACCGGAAAACGATTGGCTACAGTGATGTCGATATCAACGGTCACCTTACGAATTCAAAATATGTAGACTATATCATGGATTGTTTTTCCATTCAAGACCACCAGGAAAATCATGTACATTCCCTGGAAGTCAATTATCTTCAAGAAGCGTTCCCCGGGGACACCTTGATTTTGCAAAAAGACATTTCGCGGTTGAAAGAAAGGATCGTTTTTGTCGAAGGGATTAAAGAAGCCGATGGAAAAACCGCCTTTCGGGCCCTGTTTTCCTTCACACCGACAGAAGAAAATCATGGATGAACTTGGAATTGGCTATATTGCATTTCATTTTGGTATGATAGAGGATCGCGTTTTTTCTTGCAATGTGAAGAAGGGACGTGTTTTTCTGCAGATCGTCTGAACATTTTTGTCAAAATGCTCGATTTTCAATAGATCTCAAGTTTTATCGGTACCCGAATGTTCTTTTCCCTATTACAGTGCTAGTAAAAAGTAAAAAAGGGGATTCCGTTAACGGACAACGATCATTTCTTTTGTGACCTGGAAACCGGGATCACTGGTGTGCCCGGCGAAGGGATCGATCGGCATCTTCAAGCTCACGAAAAAGAAAAAAACGGTAGATGTGTATTACGTCACAGATCCGATTTTTGTTCCCATTGTTAGGGTCTGGAACCGGTGTTAAGACGATTTAAAAAGCAATACGATCAATATTTGCACCTTCACACCGTGATGGGAAGTCTGTTGGAAAAATGGGGCTATGGTCCGGTCGATCCGGCAAACGGCATCTCCGGTCTCGAAGATATCACCGGCCATTGGCGAGAAGTGGATAAATACACACGCATGCCAATCGATGGTTCCGTCATGATTCACTATCCCGTCCGGTCATCCTACCCACCTTCACGGGTGGATAAGGTGATTCAAAGACATTACGGCAACGATCAGGCTTACATATTTTTACGCCGGACTCGCGAAGATCTTTTTTTCGACCAAGATATTATCGAAAAAGAACTATAGATCACGGTCGTCGATCAACTAGGATTTGCCTGAAAAGAGATCGTTGAACTTGCCGAAAGTGGTTTCGGCCAGGAATTATTAGGTGAAGATTTTAGCCTTGCCGCTGAACTCGGTGTTCGTGGTTTTCCCACGATCATCGTGTTCGATGAGCAAAACAAGGCTGTAAAGATCGCCGGCAACCGCTATTAGCAAATTATATCTCCGGTTTGTCAAGACTTTTGGATGGAGATGTAACAACTGAATCCCCGCCCCCTTCGATGCGGTTACTCGCAGAAGAAAAGCTTCTATTCGCCAGAGAAATTGAATTGATGTACGACTTGGAAAAAGTCAAACCTTTTTCCTTTATTGGAAGACAATTAACACCAAGGACGTTATGAGGTAAAGGAAATACTTGGTGAACCGTACGTGGTCAAACGATCGTGATTTCCAATCCCGTAAATGGCGGTATTTTTTATGGGCATGAACGATATCCTTTCCCTAAAAGTAATCTTGTTCTGATCGATTTTTTCACCACACGAAGGGAAGCACACGTTTCAAAACCCGGTAACGATTTTAAGTTGGAGAATCCTCGGAGTCTTAGATGAATGACGAAGGAGAAGTGAACATATCCCGCCTGAAACATAAATCCGTCCCGTCATTCCCTAAACCTCCGGGGTTCGGAAATCCTTTAAAAGAAAAAAACATGTACAAACAAATGAATAAGAAAGAAATCCAGCCGCCAAGCCCTCACCTGGAGGGATTTTTTTATTATACGCAGATCCGGCCTTTATTAATCCACAATCGCTTTTTGAGCGATGCTCTATTTCACCCAATTTCGCCCCGAACATACGTGTCACGCGTACTCCCGGTGACCAGCGTGAATTGATTCATTTCGCGTTTCCCCTGGTTAAAATCCTCGTTCGGATCGTTTTAACGTTTTAATTAATGAACCGACGGTCAAACCAAAATATTTCTTTTTACTCACGGATGGCCAATATTTTATTTAAAATTAAGAAGAAGCGCATCCCGGTTTGATCATAAAGAATCATTCCCCCTTCTAGCAGGTCTTCCCTCTTCTTCGTTCAGAAACGAAATCTTTCGTATATCGTTTTTCTAAAGGAAATTCTAGTAAAAAAATTTCAATAGATTTTCACCTATATTTCTCCCTTTCCACCTGTTCAACCGTTTTATAAACCGGAGTTATTTCGAAAGACAAAATCACCCATTTAAACCTCCTTCACATATGGTACACTGTATGTATAGCAGCTTTGAAGGAGTGATTTCATTTGCTGAAATACGTGATTTTCGACATTGATGGAACGATCATCGATTCTGAATTGGTCATTTTGAAATCATTACAACAAGTTTTAAAAGAAGAAGGAATGGATTACAAGATCGACGATTTAAAATTCTCTTTCGGCATTCCCGGATTTAACAGTTTGCAAAAATTAAATGTAAAGGATATCGACCGGGTCCTGAACAAGTGGGCGAAAACGATCCTGGATTTTTCTCATGAGATCAAACCCTTCCCGGGGATTGTCGATGTGTTAAAACATCTGTCGGCAAGTCCGGTTCGTACCGGTATCGTGACATCGAAAACGAAGCAGGAATTCGTCGAAGGCTTTGTACCGCACGGTTTAAATACATATTTTGACTGCGTCATCACAGCAAGTGATACCGAAAACCATAAACCCCACCCGGAACCGCTACTCGCCTGTATGCGGAGATTACAGGCGAATCCAGAACAGACCGTATACATCGGTGATGCCATATACGATTTGCAATGCGCAAAAGGCGCAGGCGTGAAATTCGGACTGGCGTTATGGGGTGCCAAAACCACGGAAGGATTCGAAACTGCGGATTTTATTTTTACGGAACCGAAAGACATCTTAAATTTAATTTAAAAATGGTAAAAACCGGGTGTTCTTTCCTAGCTTGGAAAAACGAACGAGAAGCGCTAGGTGCACCTCGATCTGTGTAAAATTTTTCAATTTAAGCATAAAAGGTCATGCCGATGATTTGTACTTCAAAAGTTTGTTTTGTAATCGTAAAGTTTGATGACATCTTTCACTCTACAAGGTCCTCCTATGCTGGGAGGACTTTCTTTTTTGTCTGGGTTTATCAATATTTCTCAGACAAAATTTCAATTTCCTCCCCCATCCCTTCTTTTCCAGCACATACGTTTTTTACCAGCCATATTTTCACTCGCGCCAATCAAAACTATGAATACGCGAAGAATGAGAAAAGGAGTGAGCAGATTGTTAAAGCGATTTTCCAGTTTTTTACTGTTCATCGCTCTCGTATTTAGTTTGCTCGCTTGTAACAACGCTACCAACGAGTCCATGCAGGATCATGCAATACCGGACACCACGACCAATCCGCTTCCGTTGCGCAATTACGGACGTTGGTGGAATACGCGGGAGGATTTGACTAGCGACGAGACGGTCGATGACAACATTTCTTCGACGAAAACGAATGTACCTAGTGATCGTTATCCCCATACCCGGGCAATCATCATTCAGGAAGCAAAATTCAAAGCCGTACCTTACAATCAGGCCGATCAAGAAGAAAACGTCCAGCCAGATGAAAAGGATATAAATAAACAAGGTCAACAGGCGACCGGGCGTCAAGACAATTTCCGTGATCTACCGAATTTACGAAAAGAAGTCCGCGAAAAAATTAGACAGCGGATCAGCCAGGGAGAATGGTTGCCAAATATTCGCAATCGCCGGGATCCCACTCAGCAGCCAATTACCGACCAATATCCGCCGGCAAATGAAAATAGAACGCAACAGCCCGGTGAAAAAACGACACATCCAACGGATAAAAATGCTCAACGGGAAGAAAAAGCCGGAACACCCGCCCCACCAGATAGAAATAAGGCCCAGGAGACCCGAATCAGCGAGTTCGCCCAGCGCGTTATCGATTTAACAAATGAACATCGTCGCGCAAACGGGCTCAAACCTTTAACTCATGATCCCGAATTAAGTCGGGTTGCCCAGCAAAAATCCGTGGACATGCATCAAAACAACTACTTCTCCCATACGAGTCCAACATATGGTAGCCCGTTTGATATGATGCGTGATTTTGGAATCGAGTACAAAACCGCTGGGGAAAATATCGCCCAGGGACAGCGTACCCCGGAAGCGGTTGTTGAAGCCTGGATGAATAGCGCTGGTCACCGGGCCAATATCTTGAATCCGAATTTCACTCATATCGGTGTCGGCGTGGAACAGGAAGAATATCATTGGACGCAAATGTTTATCGGAAAATAACCTTTTCCTCCGATGAGCCACAGGATTAATCCTGTGGTTTTTTCTTTTACATCATTGTGAAATATTAACCAAACGCACTTTTGGCAACGTATTTTCCATTTATAATAAACATTTATCCATCATGCTTATGGTCCTGCGTTTGTTATACAAGGAGGATACCTATATGAAATTACCGATAAAAACGAAAGAGGTTTTTTGAAATATGCTTGGAAGCGATCGGTGGCTTCGGTGCCAATTTGGCCGGTCAAATCCTCGCGAAAGCTGCGGTCCTCGGTGCTGGATTCTATGGCGTTAATTTCTCTTCATACGGCACCGAAAAGAGAGGTACTCCGGTCCGTAGTTTAATAGGCTCGCCGAAAATAATACAGAAATTTTCGACCATAGCCCCGTGGAATCCCCCATGTCATCGCGATCTTCCATGAATCCTTATACAAAACCGTTTCGGTAACAAAAGGAATACAGGAAAATGGAATCGTCTTAGTCAATACAACGAAAGATTTTCAGGAAATCCGCGGGTTACTCAATCTCGAACATGGACGCATGACTACGGTAGACGCGACGGGAATAGCGATTGAAGAAAATTCAAGAGTGAATATGGTCATGTTCGGTGCTTTATGTCGACTGCTTCCGTTCATCAAACCGGAATATTTGTATCGTACGTTCGAGCGCACCTTCGTATTGAAAAATCCGTCTTCTATAGAAACGAACACAAAAGCATTTATAAGCGGAACGTTAAAGTCATTGTAATCGGTGTAATCGGTGAGCGAGCAGACTCATACGGAACGAATGGTGCCGCTCTTACCCATGAGATTAAAGCAGGCCTGAAAGACGCCCCCGCTAATCAAACGATGATCATCAGCCGGGTGTACGGTCTTGGTGGGAAAGATTTTTATCCGGAAGATGCGAAAAATTTGTTGCAGCTCGCCCTTACTACCCTTGAAACCGATCGGGTGGAAAAACCTTTTGATTATTTTGGGGTGACAAAAGGAAAATACGATCACGCATTACCAGAACAACCCCCGCGGATCGAAAACGATCAATTTAATACCGGTTTGGTTCAAGTGACTGTCGACGAAAAGACTAACAAAATTCCCTCTCCGCGAATGTTGATGAAAAACACGAACCGACTCGCTTCCGGGCATGGAGCCTGTCCTGGTTGTGGCATTTTCTCCGGTTTGGAGTTGTTTTTTAAAGGAATTGAAGGGGATGTGATCTCCCTTTTCCAGACCGGCTGTGCTTACGTGACTTCGGCGGGCTATCCATACACCACCCAAAAGAAAACATTTTTTTCATAATTTATTTCAAAACGGTGCAGCGACCCTTTCCGGAACGGTAGAGGCGTTCTATGAATGAAAACGGCGCAGGGAAATTGCTATACCTGATGATGTCACGTTTGTAATGGTTACCAGGAATGGCGGGATGGATATCGGGATGGAACCGGCGATCGGTGCGGCATTACGAGGACATAAAATGATTATCAGCGAATACGATAATGAAGGATACATGAACACCGGTTTCCAGCTTTCCTATTCCACTCCATTCGATCACCAAACGAGCACGTCTCACGTCGGTAAAATCCAGCGGGGAAAACCATTCCATCATAAAGATACACCACAAATCATGGCCGCAACCGGCATCCCTTATGTGTTCACCACCGTGGAGTCGCATCCTCAGGATATGATCCGAAAAGCGGCCAAAGCGTAGTGGTATGCGCAAAATGAAGGGTTTGTCTACGGGAAAATTTTGAACGCCTGTCCCTTGAACTGGCGTACAGAAGCGAATATGGGGACGAAACTTGTGGAGCTGGCTGTCGATACATGTTTTTTCTCGCTCTATGAAATTGAACGACAAAAGACAACGTTCACCTATAATCCGGAAGCGCGCGGTAAGAAAAAACCAGTCAGTGAGTGGTTAAAATTGATGGGGAAAACGAAACACCTGCTCGCGGAGGAAAACAAGGATTTACTTGCAGAAATCCAGCAATATATTGATGAGCGCTGGGAACGTTTAAAGGGATGAACGAACATCCGTTATTGGAAATGGAAGAGGATGAACAGGACATAAATCCGTCATGCGGATTTATGTCTATTTTTTCGTGCGTGTATGGAAGGACTATGCTCGCTCTAATGAAAAGGACAATTTCCCGAAACTAAATTTTTTATTAACGAAAACGCTATGTATTACGCGAAAACTAATTTTAGAAAAAATTTTCGATTTTTCATGACTTCACATCAACCGATTTGTCCCAGAACACAACTACTTTTCCCTTAAAAACGAACCGTTTCCCGTCTCCCCTCGAAAACATCCGTTCCCTCGTTATGATGGGCTAATTCCCCCGAAATACTAATAGATTTTCATTATCCCCTCTTTTTCCCTAACACGTGTTGAATCAGTTTTTCAAAATTCACTATAAACCGCTCAACCTGTTCCTTCGTACGTTTTTTCGGCCCCTTTGTTCTGCCTCCGCCCCTTCTGATCTTTTGGGAAATATGACGGGAAGCGAGAAGGCTCCCGATATTTTCGTCCGTAAAAATGAGTCCGTTTTGATTGATGGCGTAGGCTTTGCGAGCAAGCACCATTGCGGCAAGACCATAATCCTGGGTGATCACGAGATCATCCTCTCTTACTCGATTTACGATGACGAAATCGACCGCATCCGCCCCTCTGGGTACGACGATCGTCTCCGCTCCATCCCTTTCGATATGATGAGAAGTATCGCAAATGATGAAGGTTTTTAGACCGTAGCGGCTGGCGATTTCGACGGCAAGATCGACGACAGGGGATCCGTCGGCATCAATATATACGTTTGTCACCCCCAACCCTCCTTTATTAAAAAATGAAAAGCGCCCGGTACGACATAATCACCGGAACGCTTGATCCGTCAAGGCCGGCGTAACTCTCTTAAAGCGAGCCAGGCACCATGATGTACGGCCCGACGGCGAATCGCCTCCCGGTTACCGGAAAAATGGAATTGGAAACTTTTTACATCATCAGCAAGGGCTAAACCGCAAAATACCGTTCCCGGCTCCTTCCCTTCTGAAGGATCCGGACCGGCAACACCCGTAAAACTTATACCGACATCGGCATCGAGAATCCTTTTGACGTTCGCCGCCATCTCCCGGGCACAGGCAGCGCTTACGGCACCTTCCCTGTTTAATGTTTCTTCTCTGACATTCAGTACATTTTGTTTCACCTCATTCGTATAGGAAACGATTCCCCCCTTAAACCAGCGACTCGCACCCGGGATATCCGTTACCTTTTCTTGAAAATATCCCCCGGTCAAACTTTCCGCAACGGCGAGGGTGAGCTTTTTTTCTTCCAAAGTACGGGCGAGTTCAACGAAAAGATTCGTATCATCGTAACCATAAAAATAGCTGCCGACACGACGGAGAATTTCCTTCTCGAGCCGATCGAGCATTTCCTTTCGTTCCGCATCGTCATCCCCTTTGGCCGTAAGCCGGACCGTAACATCGCCATCACCTGCTAGCGGGGCGATCGTCGGATTGGACTGATTTGCGATTAAATCTTCCAATTCCGCCTCCAATAGCGCTTCCCCGATACCAAAAAAGCGCAGAACGCGGGATTCGATTCGCTCGATCTTATTTAACTCTCGTAATAAGAATCGTCTACCGTACTTCAAAAACATCGGTTCCAGTTCGCTGGGCGGTCCCGGATAGAGCATGTAGATGATTCCGTCTTTTTTTAGCGCCATTCCGGGAGCCATACCGGTCTCATTCGGGAGAACGGTCGCTCCTTGCAAAATATTAGCCTGCTTGCGGTTGTTCGGTGTCATGGGCATGTTGCGGACGCGAAAGTATTTTTCAATATAATTCATCGCTTCTTGATCTTCTTCAAGCCCAACACCGATCGTCTCTGCGATCACTTCTTTCGTCAAATCATCTTTCGTGGGACCGAGGCCGCCGCTAAAAACGATAAGATCAGCGCGTTCTTGAGCGATCTGAATCGCCCTTTTCAGGCGTCCAGGATTATCACCGACGACCGTGTGATAATACACATTAATACCTAACCGGGCGAGTTGTTCCGATAAGAAACGGGCGTTCGTGTTCGTGATCTGTCCTAATAACAGTTCCGAACCGACCGCAATAATTTCTGCATCCAACATTTTCACCTCATCTCGGGAACTTGTGTCCCATTATTTTCCGTAGCGCAAAAAAGGCGAAATCGCTTCGCCTTTTTACCCAATATATTTTATTTTGAATGAGTGAACGCGTGTTTATTCTTCACAAAATAATCGACACCGGACCAGATCGTGAAGAACGTTGCCACGTAGAGCGCCAGATTGGCGAACGGAAAATTCATCAGGTTAAAAGGAACATTTTCAAGTAATAATGCGATTACCGCGATAATCTGCGTCCACGTTTTAATCTTTCCTAACATGTTAGCGGCAACCACTTCGCCGGAACCCGCCAAAATAAGGCGTAAACCGGTTACCGCAAATTCTCGCGCAACGACAATGATCACGATCCAGGACGGAACGAGATTCATTTCCGTTAAAATAATGAACGCGGAAATGACGAGCATTTTATCCGCCAGCGGATCTAAAAACTTCCCAAAATTGGTGACGAGATTATACTTCCGCGCAAAATGACCATCAATCCAATCGGTTGTCGCTGCTCCGATAAAGATCAGGGTGGCTAAAAGCTGTGAAAATGGCAGCGCGACATTGCCGATCTGGTAAATCTCTCCGAATTCCCATAACATGAGAATCACGAAAATCGGGATCATACAAACGCGGGTAAGTGTAATTCGATTCGGTAAATTCACAGTCAAACCTCCAAAAATTATTACGTGATTTCAATGGCTGCTGGAACAGGGTTGTACGTGAAAATTATATCAGAAATTATCTTTAAAAGTAAGAAGAATAGCCGATCGTGGCTATTCTTCTCCGGTGACCACTTGAATGTGGATATTCTTCGGTCCATTTGTCGGTGAAAATTCCAACTTTTCGTCATTGATAAAGATTTCGGTGACAGGAGAATTCCCGATGCGGATATCGATAAATTCTTCTCCACTAACGTCGAGTACTAGTTCGGGATTGCTATCATTCAGCGTCGTCTGCTGAATCTCATTTCCCACGCTATCCCGAACCCGCACCCAGCTCGCATTTCCTTCGATCGCGGTTAATTTCAGCTGAATCTCGTCGGCATTGACCAATTCATACGTCGCCGTATGCGTCTCATCACTCACTAAACGAATCTCCTGTACCGGTTCTTCAACGATCGGCTCTTCTTCAGTATCTTCTTCCTCAGCCGGTTCTTCTCCAGGTTGGGTATCGGGAAGTTCCCCAGATTCATGAACGTCGATTTGTTCACCGCTACCGGCTTCAGATCGGAAGAGCACACGTCTGAACTCCAGTCACACAGCAGAATCTCGTA
>CALKAK010000056.1 GCA_937983015.1 uncultured Bacillaceae bacterium
TCTTACCTTTTGCCAACGCAAGTTTAACTTTGCGAGAACCGTTTTTTAAATACAATTTTAACGGGATTAAAGCGTATCCAGCCTCTTTCGTCTTTCCGATCAATTTATTGATTTCCTTGCGATGCAGGAGCAATTTCCGGGTTCTCGTCGGATCGTGATTGAAGCGATTCCCCTGTTCATAGGGACTTACATGCATGTTCATCAGAAAAACTTCGCCGTCTTTAATTTTCGCAAAGGAATCTTTCAAATTCACCTTGCCGGCACGAATCGATTTAATTTCCGTTCCTTTTAACACGATACCCGCTTCATACGTTTCCTCGATAAAATAATCGTGATAGGCTTTCCGATTTTTGGTAATCACTTTTCCTTCTGCCATTCGCTCCACCTCCTGGCTTCTTCATTTTAACAAATAATCGTACCGTCAACAACATAGTAAACACACGAAACCGCGGCCCTTTAAGCAACGGTAGAAAACAGCCCCATATCGAGGCTGTTCATTTTCCGTTCTTTTTCTTTTTCTTTTTCTTCCGTTTCTTTTTCCCGTTTGCAATCGGTAAGAAGTCGTGTACATCATCCATGCCATGGTTTCGTTTCTTCTTTTTCTTATTCGCACCGCGTAGCGAGACGATCTGTTTTTCTTTTGCATGCTCTTTTTTCCGATTATCCTTCATACCGACGATCTCGAAGTCGACCGAACGCTCTTCGATATTGACGTTGACCACGCGCACACGGATCTCATCGCCAATACGGAACACTTTGCCCGTTCGTTCCCCGATCATGGCATACTGTCTTTCATCGAAATGATAATAATCGTCGACCATGTAACTGACATGAACGAGACCTTCCACCGTATTCGGCAGTTCGACGAACAATCCGAAGTTGGTCACCGAACTGATAATGCCGTCGAATTCTTCCCCGATTTTATCCGCCATAAATTCCGCTTTCTTCAGATCGTCCGTTTCCCTTTCCGCATCGACAGCGCGACGCTCCGCCTTCGAAGTCTCAAGCGCAATATCCGGCAGACGTTCCTGCCATTTTTCCCGTGTGGCCGGATCTAGTTTTCCATCGATCAAATACGTATGAATGAGGCGGTGAACGATCAAATCGGGATAACGTCTAATCGGGGATGTGAAATGGGTGTAGAATTTCGTCGACAAACCAAAATGCCCCAGGCACTCTTCATAATATTTAGCCTGCTGCATCGAACGCAGCATGACCGTAGAAACGACCATTTCTTCCGACTTACCCCGGACCGCATCCAAAATATCTTGCAACGCCCGCGGATGGACGGAGTTCGCAGTTCCCCTTACGATTAGTCCGAAATTCGTGATGAACTCAAAAAAGTTGTGTAACTTGTCCTCTTTCGGATCTTCGTGAATCCGATAAATGAACGGCACATCGAGCCAGTAAAAATGCTCCGCCACCGTTTCGTTAGCCACTAGCATGAATTCTTCGATCAATTTTTCCGCTACCGAACGTTCCTGGATCACGACATCTATCGGATGTCCTTCTTCATCAACAAGGACTTTTGCTTCTTTAAAATCAAAATCAATCGCACCGCGAATCATACGTTTTTTCCTTAGTATCGCTGCTAACTCGGCCATCATCTCGAACATCGGAACAAGTTCCCGATACTTTTCCCGCAATTCTTCATCATGATCGACCAGGATCCGGTTGACATCCGAATACGTCATCCGTTCTTTTGAGCGGATCACGCTCGGGAAAATTTCATAATTGACGACCGTCCCTTTATCATTGATCTCCATCTCACAGGATATTGTGAGGCGGTCCTCATGGGGATTCAAAGAACAGATTCCGTTGGAAAGCTTGTGCGGCAACATCGGAATGACTCGATCGACCAAATAAACGCTGGTACCACGGCGGAAGGCTTCTTGATCAAGCGGACTTCCTTCCTTAACATAATGGCTAACATCGGCAATATGCACGCCGAGCTTATAATTTCCGTTTGGCAGTTTCTTTACAGTAACCGCATCGTCCAGATCCTTCGCATCGGCACCGTCGATCGTGACGATCGTTTCATTCCGCAAGTCACGGCGTCCTTTTAGTTCCTCCTCGCTAATCCGGTCCGGCATTTGCTGGGCTTCAGCAAGCACTTCTTCGGGGAATTCCAGAGGGATTTGATGTTTGTGGATGATGGATAGAATGTCGACTCCCGGATCGTTTTTATGACCGATGATCTGGATGACTTCCCCTTCGGCACTCATCCGTCCCTCAGGGTACTCCATGATTTTCACAACGACCTTATGGCCTTCCACGGCACCCATGGATGCGTGTTTCGGAATAAAAATGTCCCCGACGAACTTCTTGTCGTCTGGTATGACAAAGCCGAAGTTCTTGCTTTCTGTATAGGTACCGACGATTTGAGTCGTTTTCCGCTCTAGGATCCGGACGATCGACCCTTCCCGATGGGCACCCGACTGCTTGCCGGAGACACGAACGAGGACCGTATCCCCGTGCATGGCGTTATTAATTTCACCGGGCGGAATAAAAATATCATCCATTCCCGGCTCATCGGGAATGACGAAGGCATAACCTTTGGGATGGGCTGAGACATGTCCGCGAACGAGGTTCATCTTTTCGGGAACCCCATAACGATTCGTCCGGGTCCGAACGACCAGTCCTTTTTCTTCCATATATACTAACGTCTTCACGAAATCCCGAAACTCGCTCGCATCTTCAATTCCCATCGCCTCTTCCAGTTCCGTAACCGTCAGCGGTTTATACGCTTCTTCCCGCATGAAATCGAGCAGACGGTCGATCATCTCTTGTTGGTCCATCGAAGCCCCTCCTTTCTTAAAGATTATGAGTTTTGTTTAGTCTTCCCAATCGAGACTATTTAAAAACGCAAGGACATCTTCGTGTAACCGTTTTTTTTCTTTATCTACGGTAATAACATGCCCGGATTCATGGTAAAATTTTAATGATTTTTGATAAGAACTTACATTATCATAAATGATGTTCGCGCTTTCTGGATCTACAATTTCATCCCGGCTCGCCTGTACGACGAAGATCGGCGCGTAAATCATATCGAGATTTTTCGTAATATCCGTGATCAAATCGCGGTTTTCATCGAGCAATTCCTGCAGTCGCCCATTGTCAAACGCCGCAACTTCCGCTTCGATCTGTGACGTCGGTTTCCCCTCCATCTTCTTATAATTACGGGCAAATGCTAGGACCCCTTTATATAAATTGTCCCTACTCCGGAGCCGTACTGGTGCACACATGGGAATAATTCCTTTTACGGGTAAAGAATAGCCAAGCTTCAAACTCAAAGCTCCTCCAAGAGATAAACCGGCAACGGCAATTTCATCATATCCTTTTTCTTTAAGTTCATGGTAGGCGTTTTGTACATCCCGCCACCAGTCCTCTGGTGAAGTTTTTAACAATTCTTCTGGTTCGACACCATGTCCGCTATAGATCGGGGCATACGACGTATACCCATGCTTTTGTAAAAAATGACCGAGCATGCGAACATCGTTACTGTGGCTCGTAAAACCGTGTAATAGTAAAACCGCCCGTTTTCCTGCTGCAAAGAAAAACGGTTTTGGTTTGACAATCTTCATCCACCACTACCTTCCTTTTATCGTTTCTATCTAATTTTTTCTCTCGCTTTCTCCATTCAGCTTACAATGTTTTCTGGCAAAAGTAAAAACAAACGAACATCTGTTTTTATCATGAAAAAACCTGGTCCTTCTTGAGACCAGGCGATTCGTCATCCTCCCAGATATGCGATCGTCATCGTTAAAACGAAAAACAGGATCGCCAATACAATTGTTGCTCGCTGTAGGATCAGTTCCAGACCGCGGGCTTTTTTCTGACCGAATAGATGTTCTGCCCCTCCCGCAATCGAACCGGAGATGCCAGCACTTTTCCCTGATTGTAAAAGAACCACGGCGATCAAGGACAAGCAGACAATCACGAGCAAGACATATAAAATCGTCTGCAGCACGAATATTCCCTCCCAAACGGACATACATCACAATATTTATAATGTATCATAAATACGATTTCAAGACAACAATTACTATAAGATCGTTCAAGCGGCTTCCTTATTTTCGACACGTTTCATTTTTTTGAAGAAGAGTCCGTGTTTTGGTGCGAAGAAAAAGCTAATTAGGAAAATAATTCCTGTTGCAAACGCCATCGATCCTGAAATTGAAGTATCGATTCCAGCGGCGATCACATAGCCGAGAAAGGCCGATAATATACCGAATAACGGGCTCAGGATCATCATCACGCTAAGCCAATCGGTCCATAGATAGCTGAATGCGGCAGGGGTTATCAGCATAGCGACGACCATGATCACACCAACGGCATCAAATGAAGCGACGGTAGTAATCGAAACAAGCCCCATGAATAAATAATGTATGAACACTACCGGGATCCCCAAGCTCGCTGCTAAAGCCGGATTGAAGGTCGTGATCTTCCACTCTTTATAAAAGGCCTGCAGGACAACGAGGGCGACAAAAAAAACTCCGAATAACAACGCGGTCGCTTTGGGAACCTTGCCGAAAAACGGTACCGTCATCGTATTCCAGAGAATGAAAGTAATCTCCCCCATAAACGCGTGTTGAACATCGAAATGAACATTGCCTGCAGATGTTGAAATGAGGATAACACCAAATAGCCAATAAGGTCGTAAATACGATTCCGATCGCCGCTTCACGCTGTACATCGAGCTGATCGAGCACCTGGACAAGAAAAGCTGTTAACACCCCAGCACAAATACCACCGGTCAACATCGCCGTCACGCTTACTTCGCCGGTTACCAAAAAATGTGAGGACAATTTCTAACAGCACGGTATGGCTAATCGCATCGTTCATCATCGCTGTTTTTCGCAGGATTAAAAACACGCCAACGAGACCACAAATGATACCGACTAAACGCGCGGTCAAAATGATCCATGGGGTGTAACTCATTTCACTTCTCCTTCCCGACTCAACGAAGTGACCACCCGTAAATTCGTGACTTCTTGCTGTTTTTTCTTATACTCAACATACCGGATGAGAAGGCCTTTTTCTTTTCCGAAAACAAGCGAGATGAAGAAAATTAGCGCGGCGACAAGAACGATGAACGGTCCTGTCGGCCAGGCACTACCAAGTGCACTCACAAGGGTACCGACAGCATCTGCCACCCCCCCGGTAAGTGCCGCTAAAATGATCATCCCGGAAAAAGAACGGGACCAGTAACGGGCACTCACAGCGGGGATGATCATCAGGGCGGCTATTAAGATAACACCGACGGCCTGAATACCGATGACAACCGTACCAACGAACAACAAGATATAGAAGATATCCATTCCTTTGCTAGATAAACCGAACCCTCTCGCAAAATCCGGATCGAATAAATACACTTTCCATTCTTTAACAGCGAGGACAAGCGCCAATACGATAATAAGTGCAAGGATGAGCATCGTATAAACATCTGCCCTTACCATCGCCGCTCTCTGACCGAAGATAAAATTGTCTAGGCCGCTCTTATTACCTCCCGCCATCCGGTTTGCGACCGTCAGTAACATGATTCCGAACCCGTAAAATATTGAAAGGATCATCCCCATCGAAGCATCTTCGGAGATCCGGGATGACGAGCTGATGATCTGAATGAAAAAGGCGCCAACCAGAGCACTGGTCGCTGCTCCTAAAATTAAAAGCGGTAAATTTTTTTCTCCGATGATTAAAAATGCGATCACAACTCCAGGTAAATCGGTGTGGGCCAGGCTATCACTCAGCAAATTTTGCCGGAGAAAATAAGATAAGCCGCCGACAGCACCGACGGCGATGGCGAGCGCTGTGGCGCTGGTCAGAATTCATTGCATATTGCTAGAAAGGAGAAGGGACCACATTGTCGTGTTCTCCTTTCGAAAAAAATATTTTTCCACCATAGGCTTTCACGATATTCTGTTCAGTGAATGTATCCTTTATAAAAAATGATGTCCGCACGGAAAAGCGTTTCCATATCACCGTGGGTCGCTTGAAACAGATGAGGGTCCACGGAAAGCCCCATCAGGCTTTCCACATGAACACGGTCACCACCGATGACAGATAGTGGTTCACCGATCTGGACGATTGTCGTCACGATATAAACTTTTTCATCATCACCCGCTTCCGTTGCCCCGGAACAGGCACCTAAAAATAAAGAAACGATAAAATCAATGAAACGATGATCCTTTGCCTCAAATATCGCATTTTTGGTCTAACACTCAAATTTTGTATTAGGGAAACTTTTTTTCTAATCACTAATTTATTGTTTATGGGGTAAACTGTCAACAACTTTTTTGGTCTTGGTGAAGATATTTCCCCTTAGACAATTTTTGCCGATAAAATCAATGGGCTGGGATCTTTTATAAGTAAACTTAATCGTACAATCACTATATATGTACCCTTGCTTTAATTTTAGCAGGCTTGATTATTGGCCTTATTGCATTAAGGGATGCTACCGGTGTTCTCCTAACCGATTATCAAAAGAAAACTTCTCCGCCCCCTTTATAAGCAAAAAAACACCCCCGACCTATTGTTCAGGTCGAGGGTGTGTTATGCTTTCGAATTCGATTATTTAGAGAGGTTGTAGAAGGCTTTTTTACCCAAGTATTGGGCGATATCGCCTAATTGATCTTCGATGCGGAGTAATTGATTGTATTTAGCCACGCGGTCGGTCCGGGAAGGAGCACCGGTCTTGATTTGACCAGCGTTTGTTGCGACGGCGATGTCGGCGATTGTGGTATCTTCTGTTTCACCAGAACGGTGGGATACCACTGCTGTGTAACCAGCACGTTTAGCCATTTCGATTGCATCGAAGGTTTCGGTTAATGTACCGATTTGGTTTACTTTGATCAAGATGGAGTTGGCGACACCTTTTTCAATACCTTGAGCTAATTTTTCAGTGTTCGTTACGAACAGGTCGTCTCCGACTAATTGGACGCGGTTGCCGATCCGGTCGGTTAATAATTTATGACCTTCCCAGTCATTTTCATCGAGACCGTCTTCGATGGAAATGATCGGATATTTGTTAACCAATTCTTCATAGAAGTCTACCATCTCTTCTGAGGAGCGTACAACACCTTCACCTTTGAAATGGTATTTACCGTCTTCTTTATTGTAGAGTTCAGAAGCGGCAACATCCAATGCCAAGAGAATATCTTCACCAGGTTTATAACCAGCTTTTTCGATCGCTTCAACGATCGTTGCGAGAGCTTCTTCGTTGGAGCGGAGGTTCGGTGCAAAACCACCTTCGTCACCAACAGCTGTGTTTAATCCTTTCCCTTTGAGAACCGATTTTAAGCTGTGAAATACTTCCGCACCCATGCGCAACGCTTCACGGAAGTTAGCAGCGCCTACAGGCATAACCATGAATTCTTGAATATCTACGTTGTTGTCGGCATGTTCGCCACCGTTTAAGATGTTCATCATCGGTACCGGTAATTGTTTGGCGTTAAATCCGCCGAGATATTGATATAAAGGTACACCGAGGAAATCAGCCGCTGCATGTGCTACAGCGAGGGAAACGCCTAAAATGGCGTTGGCACCTAATTTTCCTTTGTTCGGTGTGCCATCTAATTCGATCATGGTTTTGTCAATACCAACTTGATCGAGCACATTGTAACCGACAATTTCCGGTGCGATGACTTCATTTACGTTTTGAACGGCCTTTAATACCCCTTTTCCGAGGTAACGGGATTTGTCGCCATCACGTAATTCGACGGCTTCATATTCACCGGTGGAAGCACCACTAGGAACAAGCGCACGACCAAAGGCACCGGATTCTGTCAATACTTCAACTTCTACTGTCGGGTTACCACGGGAGTCTAATACTTCACGTGCATAGATTTCTGTGATTGTTGGCATATCGTACTCTCTCCTTCTATTCAATAATTTACTTGCGAATAATTAAGGATTTACCCGTCATCTCTTTTGGTTGTTTGATACCAACTAAGTCGAGAATGGTTGGTGCGAGGTCGGCCAAAATACCACCATCGCGCACTTCGATATCCTTTTCCGTAATAATAACCGGAACTGGATTCGTCGTATGGGCCGTCATCGCTTTGCCATCGGCGGTGAGAACCTCTTCGGAATTTCCGTGGTCAGCGGTGATGATGCATGTACCGCCTTTTTCTAAAATAAGATCGACTACTTTCCCAAGGCATTCATCGACGGCCTCTACAGCTTTAATGGAAGGTTCGAGCTTACCGGAATGACCAACCATATCCGGGTTAGCGTAGTTCAAAATGATGACGTCGTGTTTTTCTTCTTCAATTTCTTTTAATAGAGCGTCCGTCACTTCATAAGCGCTCATTTCTGGTTTCAAGTCATAAGTAGGCACTTTCGGTGAATTGATCAAGATTCTTGATTCACCGGGGAATTCTTCATGACGTCCACCATTCATAAAATAGGTGACATGCGGGAACTTTTCCGTTTCCGCAATACGCAATTGTTTCAGACCGTGTTTGGCCAAAACTTCACCCAATGTGTTGACGAGTTCTTGTGGTGGGAAAGCGATCTCCGCTTTTACGGCATCGGAATACTCTGTCATCGTAACAAAATACAGATTCTTCGGATGACCTTCGCCCACGTCAAATTCATCAAACTCATCATTGGTGAAGACGGTTGATAATTGGATGGCCCGATCCGGCCGGAAATTATAGAAGATAATGGCATCATTATCTTTTACCGTTCCTACCGGGTTCCCATCTTCATCAGTGATCACAGCAGGAACGATGAATTCATCATAAATTTCTTTTGCATAGGATTCCTGGATTACTTTTAAGGGATCGGTGAACTTTTCGCCTTCCCCGTAGGTAATCGCACGATAGGCTTTTTCTACCCGATCCCAGCGGCGATCCCGGTCCATCGCGTAATAACGACCGGAAATGGTCGCGATCGCACCGACACCGTACTCGGCGAATTTTTCCAGGGTCTGCCTTACATACGTTTCGGCTGAACGTTGCCCCACATCACGCCCATCGGTAAAGGCATGAACATAGACTTTTTTCAGTCCATGTTCCGCGGCGATTTTCAACAAGGCGAACATGTGGTTGATATGGCTGTGTACACCGCCATCGGAAAGGAGTCCGAATAAGTGCAAAGCAGAATCATGTTTTTTCACATGTTCGATCGCGTGTTGAATGGCTGGATTATCTTTTATCTCATCATTTTTCACCGCCAGGTCAATACGGGTTAAATCTTGATAGACGATCCGTCCGGCACCGATATTCGTGTGTCCAACCTCGGAGTTTCCAATCTGACCTTCCGGGAGGCCTACCGCCTCGCCACTGGCGGTTAACAGGTTATGAGGATATTCATTCCAGTAGCGATCGAAATTTGGCTTGTGGGCTTGTTTAACGGCGTTCCCATGTACTTCTTCGCGAATGCCAAAACCATCAAGGATGATTAATGCCACGGGTCGTTTTTTCATTATTTTACTGCCTCCAATAACTGCAAATATGATTGTGGATCGAGGCTGGCTCCCCCTACAAGGGCGCCATCAATTTCTGGCTGATTCATAAAATCTTTTATATTTGCAGGTTTTACACTACCGCCGTATTGTAGACGGATTTTTTTCGCGGCCTCTTCGTTGAACAGTTCGGCTACAGTGGCGCGAATAAAGGCGCAAACTTCATTCGCATCTTCCGCACTAGATGTGCGTCCCGTACCGATCGCCCAGATCGGTTCATAGGCGATAACCACCTGTTCAACTTGTTCCGCCGTGAGTCCATCAAGGGCCTTCTTCACCTGCTCACCTACCACCGATTTCGTCTCTCCAGCCTCCCTTTGCTCGAGGGATTCGCCGACACAGACGATTGGGATCAAGCCGTGTTTAAAGGCTGCATGTACCTTCTTGTTCACCGATTCATCCGTTTCGGCGAACATTTCCCGACGCTCGGAATGGCCGATGATCACATATTGGACACCGAGATCCTTCAGAGCAAGGGGGCTGATCTCACCGGTAAATGCGCCGCTATCTTCAAAGTGCATCGTCTGCGCCCCTACTTGTAATCTCGTTCCTTTTGTTTCGCTCACCAAGCGATCCAGAAACAGGGCAGGTGCGCAAACGACGGAATCAACAAGCTCACTTGAAGGAAGGTGATCTTTTACTTCCTTTACAAATGCCACTGCTTCAGCAATTGTTTTGTGCATTTTCCAATTTCCAGCAATTATAGGTTTCCGCATTTCCATCATCCTTATGTGTTTTTATCAAAAAAGAAGGATGAGAAAACCGGTTTCTCATCTCCCAATTTTCCTCTTATAATTTTCTACCATATTTATTTATCTTGTAAAGCCGCTACACCTGGTAAAACTTTGCCTTCCATGAATTCTAAGGATGCTCCACCACCGGTGGAAACGTGATCCATCTTATCCGCTAAATTAAATTTCGTAACGGCCGCTGCGGAATCTCCGCCACCGATAATTGTGAAGCCTTCCGTTTCAGCAAGTGCCTCAGCAACCGCTTTTGTGCCTTCGGCGAATTTATCGAATTCAAAGACGCCCATCGGTCCGTTCCAGATAACGAGCTGGGATTCTTTGATTACTTTCGCATAAAGTTCGCGGGTTTTCGGTCCGATATCGAGACCTTCCCAACCGGCAGGAATTTCTTCGATCGGAACCACCTTGGACTCGGCATCAGCTGCGAATTCTTTAGCGACCACGGCATCAACAGGCATGTAGAAGTTGACACCTTTTTCTTCTGCCTTTTTCATGAATTCTTTAGCCATATCGATCTTTTCTTCATCGAGCAAGGAGTTTCCGATTTCGTACCCTTTTGCTTTCACGAAGGTGTAAGCGAGTCCACCACCGATGATTAAATTATCCACTTTATCTAAGAGGTTATCGATAACCCCGATTTTATCGGATACTTTTGCACCGCCGATAATGGCTGTAAATGGCCGCTTCGGATTTTCTAGCGCGCCACCAAGTACCTCGAGTTCTCTTTCCATCAAGAATCCTGCTACACCAGGGAGATAGTGTGCGATTCCTTCAGTAGATGCGTGGGCACGGTGCGCAGTACCAAAAGCATCGTTCACATATATATCTGCCAATTCACTTAAGGCTTTTGCGAACTCCGGATCATTTTTCGTTTCACCGGGATAGAAACGGACGTTTTCCAGTAACAAGACGTCGCCGTTTTCCATTTTTTCAATTTCGGCTTTGACAGTATCGCCGATCGCTTCATCCACTTTGATAACTTTTTTGCCGAGTAATTCGGACAAACGTTCACCGGCTGCTGTCAAGCGGAATTCTTCAACAACTTTACCTTTCGGGCGACCGAGGTGACTGGCTAAAATCACTTTCGCACCTTGATCAACTAAGTATTGGATTGTTGGTAGAGCACCACGAATCCGTGTGTCATCGGTGATTTTTCCATCTTGCATCGGCACGTTAAAATCAACACGAACAAAGACTCGTTTGCCGGCAACATCGATATCTCTTACGGTTTTTTTGTTCATTGCCCAGGCCTCCCAGAATTGTAATTTCAATTGATCAAGCTCAACATGTAAAACGGGGAGGGGATGGGCCCGCTCCCCGTCAGACCAAGTGATTACATCGCTATTATAAACCTTTTTCAACAATGAGCTGGACAAGATCGACACAGCGGTTGGAATAGCCATATTCGTTATCGTACCAGGCGACAACTTTAACCATGTTTCCTTCCATGACTAATGTGCTTAAGGCATCGATCGTGGAAGAAACCGTTGTGTGGTTGTAGTCGCTGGATACTAACGGAAGTTCAGAGTAAGCAAGAATTCCTTTCAATTCTCCTTCGGCAGCTTCTTTTAATACGCCGTTGACTTCTTCTACCGTTACATCTTTATCGAGTTCTGCAACGAGGTCGACAACGGATACGTTCGGTACCGGAACCCGCATAGCCATACCGGTCAGTTTTCCTTTTAATTCGGGAATAACTTTGGCAACCGCTTGAGCTGCACCGGTAGTAGTCGGGATGATGTTTTGGGCAGCAGCACGGGCACGACGATAGTCTTTATGAGGTAAGTCGAGAATTTGCTGGTCGTTCGTGTAAGCATGAACGGTCGTCATGATTCCACGACGGATACCGAATTTTTCATGTAAAACTTTGGCAAATGGTGCCAGGCAGTTCGTGGTGCAGGATGCGTTGGAAATGATATTATGTTCAGCAGGATTATATTGATCTTCGTTAACCCCTATTACAACAGTGAGGTCTTCATTTTTAGCAGGAGCGGTGATGACAACCTTTTTCGCACCAGCTTCGATGTGTTTGCTTGCAGTCTCCCGAGTTCTGAAGCGACCGGTTGCTTCAATGACTACATCGACGCCGAGCTCTTTCCACGGTAATTTAGCCGGATCGCTTTCGGCAAATACTCTAATTTTATGATCGTCGACGATGATGTAATCTCCGTCTACTTTTACTTCTTCTTCCAGATTGCCGTGAACGGAGTCGTATTTTAATAAGTGAGCGAGCATGTTCGCATCGGTCAAGTCATTGATTGCCACAATTTCAAAACCAAGATCATCTCTTTCTAAAGCAGCACGGAAAGTAAGACGTCCAATCCGACCAAAACCATTAATTGCTACTTTTACTGTCATATTTAATAGCCTCCTATCAGGATAAATTTTTTTATATAAAAGGATTACCCTTTTATAATCTCTAGTGCAGCCGCTTCGTCAGTGACTAAAACGGTGTTTTTCGGTGCAACCTTCATATAGGCCTTAATCGCTTTTGCCTTCGATTTTCCTCCGGCAACCGCATAAATATGCGGAATATCCTTCAGTTTTTCTAACCGGATCCCGACTGTCGTAATCTTGTGTACGACTTCGCCTTCTTCATTAAAATAATAACCGAATGCTTCTGCCACGGCTTTTTCCCGTATTAATTTTTCAATGAGTTCCGGAGGACTGTTTCTCCTTCTTGCCATTGTTAATGCATCGCCAATTCCATGGAGCAATAAATCTGCAGTGTGAATGGCATTGATCACTTCGCGGATGGACGGTTCCTGAATGAAGGACTGGTACATCTCTTCACTCACTTGATCGGGAACATACAGAACCATATGTCTTCCACCCGTCCGCTCCGCCATCTTGGAACAAATCATGTTCGCCTGGTTTTGCAGATCAGAACCAAGGCCGCCCCGCGCCGGAACGAACAGTAAATCTTTCTTGCCAAAATCTTGTGTGAAATGATCGGCAACCGCAGCAACTGTAGAACCACCTGTTACCGCAATTATATTATTATCCTCAATGACTTGTTTCATACTATTTACACAGGCACGGGCGAGTTCCGATTTATCCCAACTGGAATTTTCACTATCTCCCATGACAACGATGCATTTTTCAACATGTAAAACCTCAGACAGTTGTTTTTCCAGTTTCGGAAAACCGGATAGATCGCGCACGATGTCATCGAGCGCATCCAGCACTTGATAACCTTCTTCAGTTAAGGTCATTCCCGCGTTGGAGATATTCAACAAATTTTGTTCCTTTAAAAACTGGGTTTCACCCCGGAGAACTCGTTCTGTCATTTCCAAGCTTTGCGATAAACTTCGCCTGCCTACAGGTTGCATCAAGCGGATGTAACGAAGTATATGATAACGTTTCATCATAACCTGGAGCAGATCAGGTACTATTATTTTTTGTACGTCTAGAATTTTTTTCAGCATACAAAAACTCCCTTGAAAGTGATTGGTCGTTTTTTGTCCCTAGATATATATTATGTCCCACCAAGAGGAAAAGTATATAAAAGGGATAAAAACACTCGAAGTTATGGCCGAAAAAGGACCTGTATGGACCTTTTCTGTCTCGTTATGACGAAACGTTTCCTTCGTTACACTTAAATAATAGCATTGTTTTCCAGTCAATTCAATCATCGGTTGCTGAATTTACACGATTTAAACAAAAAATTAAATTTTTTTTCACAAAGTTGCCATATTGAATAATCTCCCCCTGCCACTCAAGAACTGGAATCATCAATCCGTATTTTTCATACAAAGCATCATCCTGGGTGATGTCCTTTTCGATTAGCCGAAAACGCTTCGTGACCTCGATCTCTTCCAGCAGTTTTTTTGCTTCTTCGCATAACGGGCAATTCGGTTTCGTGTATAAAACCAATGTCGACCGCTCCATTCTCCATCCCCTCTAATACATTTTGACTGATTTCATTAAATCACGGTCGAGCTTTCTTCGCAAACAATTGGACATTTCCTCTATTTCCCGTTACAATATAGAATGGAATGTGGTAATGAATAAAATAATGAAATTTACTATTGCTTTTTCTGTGGAATCCGGTTAAAATATATATTGTCATTAAAGATGCCCTCGTGGTGTAACGGATAACACGCAAGATTCCGGTTCTTGTACTGGGGGTTCGATTCCTCCCGAGGGCGTAACAAATCAATAGCGGTAAGGGTCGAGGAGTTTTCCTCGACTCAATCACGCAAGATTAGGCGTCAAAATCTTGCGCGATATTAAGCGTCTCTTTCGAGTAGAAAGGGGCGCTTTTTTTGTTGCGTAAAAATCGGATTGACCCGACAGAATTCCGCAATTTTACCGATGTTGTCAAAGTTAAAACCGTCAATTTCGATCAAGCCGTCGAGGACTTTATCGAAGGTCGGCGACGTGCCGGAACACGCGAAAGTACTATCGACTATTACCGGCGCGAGTTAAATTTATTTAGACGCTATATGATTCGTGAAAAAGATGCGATTTTGAATGTTGCGGAAATTGATGAGGAATTGCTTGACGGTTTTGTTGATTACCTGCGGAATGATCGAGGAAACACAGTCGGAGGAATTAACAGCAAAATTAGAGCGATACGGACTTTTCTATTCTTTTGCGAGGAAGTCAGCTATTTAACTAATAACCCAGCAAAGAATTGGAAGGAAATTAAATGGAAAGAACCAGAAATTAACACGTTTACAATGCAACAAATTAACGCCCTCCTATTAAAACAGTCCGATTTACGCACATTTACAGGCGTGCGGAACTATTGCCTAATGCTTACGCTATTAGACACCGGCGCGAGAATAAGTGAGGCCTTAGGAATTAAAGTCGATGATGTACTTTTTCAGGAAAACCGCATATATTTACGGAATACCAAGACACAGCTTAATATATATGTGCAAAATTTCCACCCCCTATCGATGACATAAGAACCATTTTTGGCAACAAACCCTAGTTCATCTTCAATCAAAAATGATCTTCATTGAAAGTATTGGTTACCACTCGCCACTACAAAACGTATTCCTAAGTTTTTTTGTCGTTCATATTGGAAATAAAATCTTTCTCGGTCATATTCACTCCTGCGATTCAAAAATGTACCATCCGTATCAACGGCGATCATTTTAATTAGCATCATCTCGATCATCCCTTATAAGATGTGATAAGATTCCAAATGAAATCCACCGGGATTGCAGGAGCAACTCCAGCATCTATATGCAGGAACAGTAACATTTATATTTGAATACAAAAATATCGATCAGCCGGTAATGAATGTCCCAACATCCGTTTCCAACACGTTTAAGACCAAAAGGCGCGCTTCCAACGATGCTGCAACGCAAACGCTTCATATTTTTTTCTTTAATTCGTGATTTTTCCTTTTCTTGTCTCATTCGAGATTTCATGCGGCGATCAATACTTCCCGATGTAAAAACAACCCGATGGTCACATGAGCTGAATTCCCATTCTCTAGTTATTTCCCTCGATAACGATTTTAACATCCACTACAAAAAATCCAATTCATCACATTTCCAATTTCCACAAAAAAATCGGCTGACTCAATGGCATCGTCTACGAAGGTTGCATCAGCCATAAGATTCATAATTTCAATTTTGACTGGCTAAAAGTCGAGCGATTGAAAGTACGGGACTCCAAATGGACGTCTTCCTCCATTAACGCACAAGATCCGGGGTATCGAGGACAATTGCTTTTCATTTCACAAGTTCTATGTAATCCTTGTCAATCAAGCAATCCCGAATATTTGCAAAAAAGAAGGATTTTTGATTATGCTCTTAGAAAAAAGTTATTATCTAATAGTTAGAGAACATGTGTCTCATCTAAAAAGGAGAATTGGCTATTTACCAGAAGAAATTTACAGGCAACAGTTGTAAAAACTAGAAGTGATGGTAATTTTGCTGAATCGTATTTAAGTGAAGGGAAAAACCTCGCGTTGAAGGAACAATTAAGGAGTTAATGAACTGATAGTATCAAATGATTTTAAAGTAGAAATCGGTGATAAAAATGATTTAATGTTCCGTTTTGGAGAAAACACCGGGTTTTCACTAAAGTTGACCGTGCTGGGAATTGCCCCTGTTTCTATCGTTAGGTTTATAAAAAAGACAAGGTGGACATCCGGTCGTTATATGTGGGGGCAAGTATAGGACAAGTTGTTATGCATACTGTGAGTCTGATCTTGATGCATTTTCCGCTCTATCTGCTGAAGTCGAAGGCTGGAATTGATAAAAGGTGGAAGACATCCTAATTGTAACCCTGGAAGAAGGGGATCAAGCAAATATATACTTAGAAGATGAACAATATGAGAACGAAAGGTGGTTGAATCTTTTACCACCAGTTACAGATGATATACATGACTCCTAAAAAATTGGCGATGATTCTAGACGGGCGAGATTACAAGACTCGTTCTTTTTCATCTTGGATTAATGGGGATGGTCATATGAAAGTTGTAAAAACGGTTAAAAAATTTTTATTATTATTTATAAAATCTTTCCCTATATTTTGGAAGTCATCAAAATTATACACAACAATATTATTAATTACCGTACCATTACAGGGAATATTACCGGCATTTAGTTTATGGTTAGCAAAGGGTATGATCGATGAGCTTTCATCAGGTGTCTTAACGAATTTAATGATTTTCTTTTTATTTTGGTTAATCGCATCATTTTTAAGTTCAATAATAAGTCCGATAGAAATGACGTTTCAAGGGTTACTCACCGACAAACTAATATACAATATTAATAGGCAATTGATGGAAAAATCCTCGAAATTAACCGATTTATATTACTTCGAGGATGCGAAGTTTTATGATGATATTCAAGTTATAGAACAAGAGGCCGCATGGAGACCGGTTAATTTAATGGTGTTCGCAACCAGTATGATTAGAAATGGAATTTCTGGTATCTCAATGCTTTTTCTATTAAGTGGTTTTCATCCAATAATTTCTTTGATCATACTCATTTCAATTCTTCCACAGGCACTCGTTAGTTACCGCCTACAAAGAGAAGCTTTCGAGACAATGGTAGACCGTAGTCCTGATTCAAGAAAATTGAGATATTATAGTTCTGTCATGTTATCAAAAGAGCATGCTAAAGAAGTGAGACTTTTCAAACTAAGTTCTTTTTTCATCGATAAATACGACCAAGTCTATAGTAAAATTCATCGGGATATTAAAAATGTCCGCTATAAACAAGCAGTTTATTCCATATTGTTAGTTTTGCTTGGATTAATCGGTATTGGCTTTAGTTTTTGGTGGGTAATTGAACAGGCGATCAAAGGCATTTTTACCCCTGGTGATATTCTTGTTTTTTCTTCATCAATTCTTTTAGCACGACAAAGCCTATCCAGTATGATTGAAGAATCAAGTTTGCTGTACGATACACTATTGTACATGGAGAAATTTTTTAACTTTTTATCTTTGCAACCTATTGTAAACTCAGGAACAAAAGCAATAGATTTAAACGATAACGATTATGAAATTACATTTAATAATGTTTCGTTTAAATATCCTAAAACGGATCGATACTCACTATCGAATATTAACTTAAAGATTAAACGTGGTGAAAAAATAGCCCTTGTGGGAGAAAACGGAGCTGGAAAAACAACCTTAATTAAACTGCTTGCAAGATTCTATGATCCTACTGAGGGAACCATTAAGATTAACGGTGTGAACATTTCATCTTATGATATAAATTTATTACGGGATAATATGAGTGTTGTTTTTCAGGATTTTTCCAAATTTAACCTTACATTAAGGGAAAATATTGCAATTGGTGATTTGACAAAGATCGATAGGGAAGCAGAAATTTGGAAAGCCATCAAAAATAGTAATCTAAATCAGGTTTTAGAAAAATTACCAAATAAATTAGACCAAATGTTAGGAAAGATTTTTAATGGTGGTACGGATTTATCAGGTGGAGAATGGCAAAAGGTAGCTTTGGCTAGGGCATTTTTAAGAGACTCACCTATTGTTATTTTAGACGAACCAACAGCTTCATTAGACCCTAGAAGTGAACATGAGGTATTTCAATCTTTTATTGAGTTATCTAAAGATAAGACGGTCTTTCTAATAACACATCGATTATCTTCAGTTAAGATGGCAGATAAAATCGTAGTGCTGAAAGATGGAGAAATTGTTGAAGTGGGTACCCATTCTGAATTAATCAAAAAACAAGGATACTATTATGAACTATATAAATTACAAGCAGAAAAATATGGGATCGAATAATGTTACCGCCATGGCCGTGGTATTCTCCCCAAAAAACGGTTTAAAACCCCTCAGAAGGATTCTTTAGGTCCTTCTGTTTTCTTTTCGTTCAAGCCTTCTTGCGCATAATCGATAGCTTTGTGATGACGCCTAATTAAGTTCGCAATAGTAAAAAAGGGGAAAAAGCCCGAAAAACCAAGTTTCTGGGCACATCTTACTAAACCAGCAGTATATACATTTGTTTTTTCTCGGATATTTCTTCTAAAGACATATTAACAACTTGACCTTTATTCGAAACAATACAGTTTAAAATAGAAAGATCCCTGTGATTGATTTATGAATAGGAGAATGAAATAATTCTTCAAATCCACTCAATGACTCCCCTCACTTTTTACAACAATAGCCACCGCAGACATTCCCTGCCCAAAAACTTCAATAAAGTTGAAGGAGTTGTCTGGACTCCAGGGGAATGTCGCGGTGGCTTTTTACCTTCCCGCGGTACCGATCACACGATTCTCTCAATTGATCGACCAAAGTTTCACACTAATTAACAGGATGACCGCTCTATATTTCTATCAACTGACCACTTTAAAAACCATTATTTTCCGCTAATTGTTTATACCAGTATGCGCTTTTCTTCGGAGTCCGTTCTTTCGTCTCGATATCGACGGAAATGAGCCCGTAACGATTTTTATAAGCGTTAAGCCAGGACCAGTTATCCATAAATGTCCAAAGATGGTAGCCTTTCGCATTACATCCTTCCTCGATCGCTTTATGTAGCCAGATGAGATGACCTTTAATAAACTCGATTCGATAATCATCCTGAATCTGGCCGTCCTTCAGGAAACGATCTTCATCCTGCACGCCCATACCGTTTTCAGAAACATAGGATTCGATATTTCCGTAATGATCCCGCAAATTGATCATGATGTCATAAATTCCTTTTTCGTAAATTTCCCAGCCGCGGTAAGGATTCATTTTTCGTCCCGGCATTTCATAATAATCGAAGTACCATTCAGGCATGAACGGGCTATAAGGATTCGGCAGATGTTCCTTCGCTTTGACCCGCCGCGGTTGATAGTAATTGACGCCAAGAATATCGATCGTGTTCTTTTTAATCAGTTCGAGATCGCCATCGGCCACAACCGGCAGTTGCCCGTGTTTTTTGAGAATCGCGATCAGCTCTTCTGGATACTCACCGAGGACGGCGGGATCGAGGAAGCTCCGGTTGAAAAACAGATCACAAATACGGGCGGCATCCAGGTCAGCTGGATGATCACTTCTCGGATAGGAAGGTGTTAAATTAAGGATGATGCCGATTTTCCCATCCGGGATATTCATTTCCCGGAATGCTTTAACCGCGCGAGCGGAGGCGAGCATCGTATGGAAGGCAACTTGAGCCGCGCGCCTGAAGTCGACAACATCCGGGTAATGAAAATTATACAAATAGCCCCCTTCAACCGGGACGATCGGTTCGTTAAAGGTAAACCACTTTTTCACCCGATCACCGAATAATTCGAAACACTTCCGGGCATAACGTTCATATGCATCGACAACTTCCCGGCTTTCAAAACCGCCGATTTTTTGCATCGCCAAGGGCATATCGAAGTGATACAGACAGACGAAAGGCTCGATATCATGAGCGTGCAATTCATCGAGGACATCATTATAAAATTCAACCGCTTTCGGATTGATCTCGCCTTTACCATCCGGGATGAGTCGTGACCAAGAGATGGATAACCGGAAGGAATTATGGCCGAATTCTTTCATCAGCCGGATATCCTCTTTGTAGCGATGATAGAAATCGGAAGTCGTCTCCGGGCCGACATTGTCAAAAAAGCGATTCGGTTCGATTTCATACCAATAATCCCAGATATTTTTCCCTTTCCCGTCGATATTTGCAGCACCTTCAATTTGTGTGGCCGAAGTGGCACTTCCCCACCAAAATCCTTCAGGAAATTTGTATCGAACGGTCATGAACAAGTCCCCCATTTTTATTTTGGTATAGTCATTTGTTAATGCAAAACTTGGACATTCTCACCTTTTATGGTGTAATTTTCCTCTTTCAGGAAAAAACGAACGTTCTTCACCCAAAATCCGAACCGTAAACGAGCGATTACTGTTACCCGTTCACAGGATGTTCAGCTTTAAAAAACTGCGGCAAATATCTTTTATGCGCCTCGAGCATCTCATCGACGATTTGTTTCGCTAGAGTATCGGAGGCGACTAACGGATTGATCGTCAAAGCCAGAATCGCTAATTCCCGATCCCCGGTCACTGCCGCCTCTGCCGCCACCCGTTCGAATGATTTGATCTGCTGAACGAGGCCGCGGACAGGAACAGGTAAATCTCCTATAGCAAGGGGCTTCGGTCCGTCTTTTGTGATGACACAGCTGATCTCTACTGCGGAGTCATCGGGAATACTGGCGATCGCTCCGTTATTTCTAGTGTTGACGGGTTGGATATCCCGTTTATCATTGTAAATGCTCGAGATGAGCCGGACCGCCGCATCGGAATAGTAGGCGCCGCCACGTTTTTCCAACTGAGGCGGTTTCACATCCAGTTCAGGATCTTTATAAATCTCGAACAGTTCTTTTTCGATTTTTTTCACCACTTCCCCGCGGGTTCCTACCGTTTCCGCTTCTTCCTTGATTTTTTCATACATTTCCCGAGTTTTGTAGTAATAGTTGTGATAAGGACAGGGAAGCGCATTCAAAGCGCGTAAAAATTCCGGTTCCCAACCGAAACCTTGAATGTTTTTCACAAAACTATTGTCCTCAAGTTCGGTGACCATCTTGATCACCCGGTCTTTTACGCTGACGCCATCGAGATAAACATCGAGTCCGTAGACCATATGATTGAGGCCGGCAAAATCAATACGGACTCTCGAGTGTTCAACATCGAGTAATTTGGCGACGGCCATTTCCATCCCGATCGGAACATTACATAAGCCGACAACCTTTTCAATGTTCGAATAGCGCAAAACGGCCTCTGTCACCATTCCTGCTGGATTGGTGAAATTGATGAGCCAGGCATCTGGACAGAGTTCTTCCATTTCACGACAAATATCTAAAATCACCGGAATAGTCCGTAACCCTTTGAACAGTCCACCAGGACCATTGGTTTCTTGACCGATCACACCGTATTTCAGTGGGATTTTTTCATCTTTCACCCGTGCATCAAGCAGGCCTACGCGAAACTGGGTAAGGACGAAATCAGCATCTATAAGCGCAGCCTTCCGGTCAAGGGTTAGGTGGACCTCGATCGGTAATCCCGCTCGTTTGATCATTCGTCTTGCAAGATTGCTGACAATATTTAACTTTTCCAGTCCCTCTTCAATATCAACGAGCCAGATTTCGGAAACCTTCAATTCATCATAACGTTTGATAAACCCTTCGATGAGTTCAGGTGTATAACTTGAGCCCCCGCCGATCGTGGCGATCTTTAATCCTTCTTTCATCGTGAACACCTCCTGCGTTTTCAGGGCCTCACCATCACCATACATTAATGACGCACTCTTTCCCGCATTATCTTAAAATGATAAAACGCTCCGATAAGACCAGCATCATTTAGGAATTTACAACGTTCGATAGGAATCGCAAACTCAGACCAGTATTGGAAATCTTTCATTTGCCGATTGATCTCCTCAAGCAAGTAAGGGTTTGCGCTCACCCCACCACCGATCAAGATTTTTTCTGGATTTAACGTGACGGTTAAATTATAGATGCCTCTGGCGATATGGCCGATCCAGCGATCGATCAATGCCTTCACTTCCGGATCCGTTTGCGCTGCGGCGAATATTTCTGTACCCTCAACATGTCCTTCAATATTTTTATATCGTTTATACTCCTCGATCAAGGCGGAGGTGGCTGCCGTATGATGCATGTCCTTCTTCGTCCCATCGGCAAGATGGGTAACCATCATGCCGAATTCACCCGCGCGAAAACGGTAGCCGCGGTAAATTTCACCATTAAAAACGAATCCACCACCGATTCCCGTACCGATCGTCATGACGATGAAGTTGTCAACATCGGTGGCATTTCCTCCCATCTTTTCCGCAAGCGCTGCACAGTTCCCATCATTTTCCACTTCCACCGGAAGTCCGTACTTTTGTTCAAGGATTTCTTTGATGTTTTGCCCATCTAATGCTACAATCGCTCCCGCCCGTTCCGCATAACCGGTATAAATATCGATATAACCCGGCATACTGATTCCGATTCCGGCGACTTTATGTTCTTTTATGTAATGATCGATCACCGCATACAGATCGGCGAGAAAGCGATCTAGATTATCTCTTGTCGTGTCGTAGGACGAACTCGTAATCAATTCCCCGTTGTCGTTACTGATCCCATGTTTAATTTTGGTGCCACCGAAATCAAAAACGATATATTTATCCATTCATCCTCACACCTTTGATTATCGTATTTTTTGCGGGCGAACCTCATTTAGGATTAGGGCAAAAAAGACCACGTTAGGAATCGATCCGTCTGTAGAGCTCGATCATTTCTTTTACCAGTTCCCGCACTGTTTCGGCATTCATTAACTGATCCTCGGCATGCATCAACAATAGAGAAAAATCGAGCTTTTCCCCGGCTGCTTCACATTGAATTAATGTCGTATGAACGCGATGTCCTTCGACAAATTTAATTCTCGACTCTTCTAACTTTTCTTCAGCCAGTTTGAAATCACCTTCTTTAGCCGCATATAAGGCTTCCAGTGCCAAACTTTTCGCACTGCCTACGTAACTAATAATCTGAAAAGCGATCGACTCAATGTCATGGTTCTTCATTTCGTTCATTCCCTTTGTTAAGTTTCGCAAATGTTATACTCATTGAAGAAACAAGAAACCTCGCGTTTGATCAGCATTCCAAAAAACGATAGATAACTTTTCTCTATTCTGACAGTAACTTCTTGATATAAACTGTGTCACTACTCATATTCACTTCGATGATTAATCCGTACGGATTCTTGGTCAATAGCGCTTTTCTTAATCCGGAAAAACCGAGGACCGACCGGATTCCTGTTGCGCCTAATTTTTTAAAAAATCCGAGGTTTGCGTAATTAATTCTCGGTTGTTTAAATAATGCAGAATTGATATCCAAAAATGTTTCCATCCCTTATGAGTACCCGAATTCGGTGATGCGTTAGCATTATTGCACGACCGCTTTCGCATCTCCGGTAATCGCTAGTAAACTTGAAAAACCTTTTGAAAAACCATATTTCCTCGCAGACTTCAAATGTTTTTGCTCCTCTTCAAAATCACTCCCACTCGGATATTTGAATTCACCGATTTTCCCCATGAAAAACTTCCTTGTGTAATTGGTCGCAAACAAACCTTTACATCTATTATACAATGGAAACGCTTTAATTCTATATTTCTTTTTTTCCAAATTCGATGGTAAAAAAAATAAATCAATGTTTTTATCATAGAATTTCTTCAATGACCGACTCTTCAAATGAGGCCGGATATTTTTTCTTAAGATCATCGAACAAAGGATTCCTGATCGTAATCCGGTTTCGCAAATGGTGGATAATCGGACGTAAGTGAATGGTCAATGCTTCAAAAAATGCGTTGACATGACTGAAATCCCAATTCTACTCATCGTTTAGTCTATCCAAAGCGGAATACACCACTGTTTCATCAATTCCGGAATACTTGATGTTTTTTTTCGGTTGCTTTTCTGTTGAAACAGTAACACCAGAAGGTAACTTGTCAACCCTGCAGGCAATCCAGCAAATATTTGTTTAGAAAAAATAGGTGCTTTAGCGCAACTTTCTTGTCCATATGGTAAAATGAAAACACCTTCGTTTTAGCCGCCGTATGCTAATAATACTTGAGAACCCTGTCATAAAGTGGTCTCAAAATAAAGCAATAAATGAAAATTGTTAGTAAAACAGTTTTATTTTGTTTGACCTTTATTGACCATTAAGGTACAATACATTTACAAGAAAACAAAAGGAAAGAACTGGTTCTTCCGAACCGGATATTTTCAAAAAGGAGGAATAATCAATATGCCTTTGATTCCGACAGTTATTGAACAAACGAGTCGTGGTGAACGTGCGTACGACATTTATTCTCGTTTATTAAAAGACCGGATTATCATTCTCGGTGGACCGATCGACGATCATTTAGCGAACTCGATCGTCGCGCAGTTACTCTTTTTAGATGCGGAAAACCCGGAAAAGGATATTTCCCTTTACATTAACAGCCCTGGTGGCAGTGTCACCGCAGGTATGGCCATCTATGATACGATGAATTTCGTGAAAGCCGATGTACAGACGATCTGTATCGGTATGGCTGCATCGATGGGGGCATTTCTCCTCTCAGCAGGAACAAAAGGAAAACGTTTCGCATTACCGAACGCTGAAGTTATGATTCACCAACCCCTCGGTGGCGTACGTGGTCAAGCAACAGAAATCGAAATCCACGCAAGACACATATTGCGCACCCGGGATAAAATCAACCGTATTCTTGCGAAAAATACCGGTCAACCCCTCGAAGTAATCGAAAGGGATACCGATCGTGATTTCTTCATGACCGCACAAGAAGCATTAGATTACGGGATTATTGACAAAATCATCGAATGATCATCTCTCGGGTCACGGTCTGCTCTTATCGGGCAGACTTTTTTATTTCTCATCTATCCTTCGCAAAGCGTGGATAAACGAGCCGAGATCATTCTGGAGCGTCAGTCTATCACTCGCTTTTTACCAAAAAAAATGGAGTATCAACCGACGTTTGATACTCCTTCAATCGTTCAAGACCGCCCCTTATTCTTCTTTTTCAACGAATTGTGCCAGCGCCTCAACAGCTTCCTCCGCATCACTACCTTCGGCTACCAATTTAATCGTTGTCCCGCTGGCAATCGCCAAACTCATGATCCCCATAATACTTTTCGCGCTAATTTTTTTCCCTTCGATTTCCACAAAAATTTCTGCCGAAAAACGATTGGCCTCCTGGACGAACATGGCAGCCGCACGAGCTTGCAGACCAGCTTTTAAACGAACAACCGCTTCTCTTTCAACCATTTTTCTCCTCCCTCCTATACCGTCCCATCAATCATCGTCTTAAAATGCTTTATTTATTAACGTTTGGAAGAACGTTTTTATCATCGAAAATTACTATTATCATAAAGAAACAATAGATGTTTGTAAAGTTTTTTCATCTGTACATGATCTGTACATGAATTGAAGCTCAAACCATGGTCACGTTCCAGCACACTCCGCTAGGGGATTTCGCTATTGCGAATTTTATTGGCGATTTCTTCGATTTTCCGAAAACGGTGATTGATTCCGGATTTGCTGATCCTACCAGAAGCCAATTCCCCCAACTCTTTCATCGAGGCCTCCTGGTTTTCAAGGCGTAAAAACGCGATCTCCTTGAGCTTATCCGGCAACGCATCAAGACCGATCGTACGGTCGATTAATTTGATATTTTCTACCTGGCGTAAAGCAGCGGAGATCGTTTTATTCATGTTCGCCGTCTCACAGTTTACCAAACGGTTTACGGAATTACGCATGTCCCGAACGATCCGCACATCTTCAAACCGCAACAGGGCATTATGCGCGCCGATGATCCCGAGAAAATCGGAAATCTTTTCGGCTTCTTTTAAATAAACGATGAAACCCTTTTTCCTTTCGAGAATGCGACCGTTTAGGTAGAATGTGTTCATCAATTCCCGTAAACCTTCCGCATGATCTTCATACTGGGTGGATATTTCTAGATGATAGGATGAGGTGCCAGGGTTATTAACCGATCCCCCCGCTAAAAATGCCCCGCGCAAGTAAGCTGACCGGATCGCTTTGTTCTTGAAGAATGTCGGGGAAATCTTTTTGCTCGGGGTTAACGTGTCAACGATAATCTCCAGATCTTGCAAAATCTCTTTTCCCTGTTTGACGATTCGGACAATATAAACATTATTCTTCTTCAAGCGCATTTTTTTACGCACGAGTAATTTGATGACAGCCTCAGGATAGAAAAACTTGATCAATGTATAGATGCGGCGGGCGATCGCGGCATTTTCCGTTTGGATATCAACGACGATCCTTTCGCTGGAAATGGAGATGACGCCATTCATCTGAATTAGTGCGGATAATTCTGCTTTACTGTACTCTTCATCAATGGGCAGATTCGTTAATTCCTTTTTTACATCGGAAGCAAATGACATGGCGGAGCCCCCTTTATGTTGAAATTCTACTTTCCCCTTCCTCCAATAGCAATTGATAAACGACCCGCGCCACCTTTTCGGGATCGTGGCGGATCACACCTTCTTCAAAGGATGCGATCGGTTGGGAAATGATTTCCAAATCCATCGCTTTTAAGTTATCCACATCCATTTTTACCGGAATCGCATCTTCCCCTTTATAGCGCAATTTCACATCTTGGGGAATCTGGCTATTGTTGACGATGATCTTGTGTAAAAAGGGTTGCTCGAGATGACGATACAGAGCTTTAACATGATCGCTTGCAGTATAATCATTCGTTTCCCCGTTTTGCGTCATCAAATTGCAGATGTATACCTTCTTCGCACGGGCTACTTTCACCGCCTTGTCGATTCCAGGAACGAGCAAGTTCGGCAAAATACTCGTGTACAAACTTCCCGGACCGATGACGATCAAATCAGCTTCTAAAATCGCTTCGATGGCCTCCGGATGTGGATGGATTTGTTCGGGGCTTAAGAATACCCGCTTGATTTTTTTACCGGATTTAGGGATATTGGATTCTCCCGAAACAACCGTGCCATCTTCCATCTCAGCGTTTAAAACGACTATTTGCTCGGTGGAAGGCAAGACCTTACCCTTAACGTTGAGCACGCGGCTCAACTCTTTTATAGCACTGGCAAAATTCCCCGTGATATTCGTCATCGCCGCTAAGATTAAATTTCCCAGTGAATGACCGGAAAGATCTCCCGTATTGTTTTCAAAACGATGCTGGAACATCTCGATGACAAGGGGCTCGACATGGGATAGGGCGGCAAGACAATTGCGGATATCACCGGGTGGGGGGATGTGAAAATCGTTACGGAGTTTACCCGAACTTCCACCATCATCTGCCACAGTGACAATCGCCGTGATATCCACATCATATTTTTTTATTCCGCGTAAAAGGACCGGCATACCGGTTCCTCCACCGATTAATACGAGTTTAGGCATCTTCTGTTTCATCATGTGTGCGTATCCTTCCCATTTTTAGTTCCCGATGAGTCACAACGACCGTGTAATTTTCCTCTTGCAACTTATTTTTAAGGTATTCGGCAAGAGCGATGGAACGGTGTTGTCCTCCAGTACAGCCGATTCCGATGACGAGCTGACTTTTTCCTTCACGTTTATATAAAGGAAGCATGAACTTCAATAAATCGAGAGTTTTTTCGAGAAAACGTTGGGTATCGCTCCATTTCATGACATAATCATAAACTTCCTTGCTCAAGCCGGTTTGGTATCGTAACTCATCGATATAATGCGGATTCGGTAAAAAGCGTACATCGAACACAAGGTCCGCATCGATCGGAATTCCGTGTTTGAAACCGAAGGAAACGATATTAACCGTGAATAGGCTCGTCTTATTCGTGGAAAACTCTGCGATGATCTTTTCCCGCAGCTCTTTCGGTTTTATATGCGTTGTATCGATGATCGCATGGGCACGTGATTTGATCTCCCCTAATAACTTCCGTTCTAATTTAATGCCATCGAGGGGCAAGCCGGATTTCGCCAACGGATGAGAACGCCGTGTTTCTTTATAGCGCCGCACCAGGGCCTCATCGTTCGCATCGAGAAAAAGGATGAAAGGTTCGAGCCAGGATGATTCCTCAAGTTCATCGAGGACTTGGAATAATTGATCGAAAAATTCCCTGCCCCTAAGATCGATAACGAGGGCGACTTTATTCATCTTAGTACGGGAATCGCGCATTAATTCCAGGAATTTCGGCAACAACATCGGCGGCAAATTATCAATACAGAAAAAACCCAAATCTTCCAAACTGTGGATGGCGACGGTTTTACCAGCGCCAGACATACCAGTAATGATCACTAATTGTATTTCCTTTTCTTTTTCCATTTCCCGACTCCTTTCCACACGCGGGATTAAACGGTTTTACCGATCACGAATGCGCGACTGCAGCAAACGGGATCGATCATCAATTCAAGTATCGATTTTATAAGCGATCAATTCTTGATCAACCGTATAGTGAAACGTACCGAATTGGATCTCCTTACCATTTAACGCATGTTCAAGAATAATGTGATCACCTTTGGCCATCGGCAGCTCATTAAGCCGATCGATCGGGTGCCACGCTAAGAGCCCTTCGTCGGTCACCTCTTGCAATTCTCCCTCAGCATCGGTTGTTAAAAATGTAAACATCATCCACTCATTCACAATTTGTTCCCCATCGCGTATTAAAAATGTATAGATTCCTTTTAATACGGGATTGCTAATAATAAGCCCTGTCTCTTCTTTAAACTCACGTTTAACTGAATGTTTCACCGTTTCTTGTGGTTCCATTTTCCCGCCGGGAATCGCCCACCACCCCCGGCGCGGTTTTTTTAATAACAAGACTTGATCGTTTTTTACGTATAGACAGTTCGTTACGCGTTGCATCCCTGTCACCTCTTCTCACGTAGCCAGACCATTACTTGTAACAATCGTGGGGATATTTTATTTTATGAGAAAATCTTAATCCCTATTATTTTTATTATACTATACCGTCATAAAACCGACTATAAACGATGGCATTATTGCCCGACGTCTAGAAAGTTTGGTTCTTTGTCAAATGTTGGGGTTT
>CALKAK010000057.1 GCA_937983015.1 uncultured Bacillaceae bacterium
AGAACACACCAAAATAGCCGAATTGTTCCATTAACTGTAAAATCCAGTTTTCCATGCCATCCTCCATGCTATCAGAATAAAAGATCTTGTCCTACTTCATATTACATATTATTGGAAAGTTACAGCAAACATGAATAGTCGTAACGAAAATAACCGAATACGTTCACTCTACTTAGATTACCATCAAATGCCAGGAAAGAAAAGGGGGTTAAGTGAACGTGCATATGACTCCCGTGATCATTGAAAAAGGAAGATGAGGTCGAAACCTCTCTTCCTTTTTCAGGGCTATTCCCCAGATTTCCTACCTATGGCGGGCTTTAGCGTCCCTACGTAAGATGAGGGAAGACAGATTCATTTCCGTATGGCCGTTGACCTGGGAATTTCCGCGTTTTGGTCGACTCCACTGATTTTGAAACAATCGAGTCGTGCGATCCATACCCTTCCAAAAACCCATGGATCATCCCCCCGGTAGGAATTTGATATTCAACAGAATATCATTTTTAGTTTGAGGCTTCACAAGAAAAATATCCGTTAGTTCTTCTGCTTGAAAAATTCGTCTTTAAAGAAGTACTGCGAAGGCGTATGTTTTGCATTTGTAAAAGGTCTATAGTAGAATAATTTCTGAAAAAACAAATTATGGACATTTTCCTGATCGTTACGAATTGTCCACAAAAATTACAGTTTTATCCTTACCAAATTTGTAACAATTATTATCTTGCAATTATTCTCATAAGGTTTACAATATAAATACAGTGAAAACCTTACATAAGATGAGCAAGTCAAACTTTTATCAAATATCCCTCACCGATTTATTTTGTATGTTAAAGTTCGTGAAACTGTGAACATTTTGTCAAACCGGTGAACGAACTGTGACAAAATTGTGAATGCGTTTCACCAACTTTTGAATAATTTGTTGCAAAGCATTACTGGTAGAAAGGAAGGGGAATATGGGTTGAAAAAAGGACTGTTATTTCTACTTTCTCCGATCTTGTTAGCGCTTTTAAGCGGTTGTAACTTGGTCGTCTTCGATCCGCAAGGACCGCAAGCGCAAAAATTGACCGATCTTATCAACTGGTCCCTCATCTGGATCGGTCTTATCGTCGTCGTCGTCCTGATCATGTTTATCGTCTTTGTCTGGAAGTATCGGGATCGTCCTGGTAGAGAAATCAATTATGATCCTGATGAAGAAGGACACACGACCATTGAAATTATCTGGACCGTTATTCCATTGATTATCATCACGCTCTTATTAGTACCGACGGTCAAGGTTTTGTTTGAACTGGAGGAAGTCCCTGAAGGTTATGAAGATGAAGAACCACTAGAAATTCACGTCACTTCCGCAGACTGGAAATGGATTTTCAGTTACCCTGAACAAAACATCGAAACGGTCAACTATGTCAACATACCGGTAAACAGGCCGATCGTCTTTAAACTGACTTCTGCTTCTACACAACAATCGTTCTGGATTCCATCCTTAACCGGACAGAAGTATACGATGCCGAATATGTCCGTTGATTTAATCGTTGTCGCAGAAAGAGAAGGATCTTATGTCGGAATGAATACAAACTTTAATGGTGAGCATTACAGGGATATGCAGTTTGAAGTCCTTGCCTTATCACAAAAAGAATTCGATCAATGGGTTGAGGATGTGCAAAGAGAAGCACCCAAATTGACGAAAGCTGAATATGCAAAAATTTTGGAACCCTCAGTTTTAGGGCAGCGGCTGACTTATTCCAGCACTCACCTGGAATTCATCGACCATGCCCAGCACAACTCGGGTTCGGAAAAATTCGTTGATACGGAAAGGTATTTAATGGATCACGAATATCCGGGACGTATCTTTAACGAATACAATCCGGAAGAGCATGTATCCGTGCACAGTGATGATGAACATGGAGGTGGCCATGGTGGACATTAAATGGGATCGTATCCTCGTAACGGGTGAACCACTCATTACTATGGCGATGATCCTCATCATTTTAACCGTTCTCGGAGTAGTGGTCGCCTTAACGTACTTTAAAAAGTGGAAATGGTTATGGAAAGAATGGTTAACGACCGTTGATCACAAACGGATCGGTATCATGTATATCATTCTCGGCCTCGTAATGTTCGTCCGTGGTGGTATTGATGCCCTCATGATGAGAGCACAAACCGCTGTTCCCGAGAATACATTCCTCAGTGCCCAGCACTATGCGGAAGTATTTACAACCCACGGCACCATCATGATCCTATTCATGGCCATGCCGGTTTTAATCGGGTTCATGAATATTATCATGCCGCTGCAAATCGGCGCACGGGATGTCGCCTTCCCGCACATGAACGCGATCAGCTTCTGGCTCACCACTGCCGGAGCGCTGTTGTTTAACATTTCCTTTATCGTTGGTGGGTCACCTGATGCCGGTTGGACCATGTACTTCCCGCTAGCCGGTAAGGAATTCAGCCCGGGTGTCGGTAATACGTACTATTTCGTAGCTGTACAAATTGCCGGTTTCGGTACATTGATGTCCGCCATTAACTTTACGGTGACGATCATGAAGATGAGAACAAAGGGCATGACTTTATTCAAGATGCCCATGTTCACATGGACGACATTGATTTCATCTTTGATCATGATCATCGCCTTCCCGGTATTTACGATCGCCTTGTTAGCAGCAACTCTGGACAGGGTGTATGGAGCCCACTTTTTCACACTATCTGGCGGCGGTCTAGACATGCTCTGGAATAACTTATTCTGGATGTGGGCTCACCCGGAAGTTTATATCGTCATCCTGCCCGCTTTCGGTATGATTTCCGAAGTCGTGGCAGCATTTTCCAAAAAGAGGCTGTTCGGATACCATTCCATGGTGTGGGCGATTATCATCATTTCTGTATTGAGCATGATCGTCTGGGTCCACCACTTCTATACAATGGGTGTCGGTCCGGTTGTTAACTCGATCTTCTCGATCACGACATTGCTGATAGCCGTACCTACGGGAATCAAGATGTTCAACTGGCTCTTCACCATGCGCAAAGGCCGGATTCAATTTACCGTTCCGATGCTGTGGGCACTCGCCTTCATTCCGACCTTCTTAATCGGCGGTGTCACCGGTGTTATGTTAGGAATGGCTGCAGCGGACTTCCATTACCATAATACGATGTTCTTGATCGCGCACTTCCACTACACGCTCGTTGGTGGAGTCGTCTATGCCGTCTTTGCTGCCTTTACTTACTGGTGGCCGAAAGTGTTCGGATTCAAGCTCGGTGAAAAATTAGGTAAATGGCATTTCTGGCTCTTCAACATCGGCTTTAACGTCACTTTCTTCCCGATGTTCTTCGCCGGTCTGGATGGTGCGATCAGAAGGGCTTACACCTATTCGGCAGATGCGCCATATGCACCGCTCATGTTCATCTCCTTTATCGGCACATTGTTCATCGCAGCCGGTATGATCGCCTTTGTCATGAATGTTATCTGGAGTATTAAGAACCGCGAGAAACTCGCCTGCGGTCACGATCCGTGGGATGCGAGAACACTCGAATGGGCAACAGCCTCTCCTGTACCGGAGTACAACTTCGCTATATTACCGGAAGTTAATGAGATTGACGCTTACTGGTATGCGAAGAAGCGAAATGAAAGCTTTGCCCTGAAGAAAGAAGATATCAAACCGATCCACCTGCCGAACAACTCGGGTCAACCCTTTATCATGGGTGTCATCATGTTCTTTGTCGGATTATTCTTCGTATTCGAATTGCATGTACCGGCCTTCATTGCATCGGGCGCCTTCTTCTTCATGATGTTGCTCCGTTCCTTCACCTCTTACGATGAAGGACGCTACGTCAATCCTGAAGAAGTCGCTAAGAAAGAAACAAGCTGGAGAGAGGTGAGCTAACCGTGGCCTTAAAAGATCACACGAACCAGCCACTGGAATATCAGACGGAGCAAGGCCAGATGAATATACTGGGGTTCTGGATCTTCATCGGTGCAGAAATCATCCTGTTCGGAACACTCTTCGCCATTTATGGGGTATTGGGTAACCGCTATGTCGGCGGTCCCACCCCGCATGATATCTTTGTAATCCGTGATGTCGTCATTCAAACACTACTCCTTTTAACAAGTAGTTTTACAGTCGGCATCGTCATCTGGGCTATGCGGAACAATGATTTGAAAGGTTTAGTTTTCTGGCAAATCATCACCCTGTTATTAGGGGTAGGCTTCCTGGTTATGGAAATCAATGAATTTATCCATTACGTAAATGCTGGCGCAACACTACAAACGAGCGCCTTCCTATCCAGCATGTATGCTTTACTGGGGATGCACGGTGCCCACGTTACGCTGGGAATCGGTTGGGGAATCGCTCTCATCTTCCAGTTATTAAAACGAGGCATCACTCACCAAACGGCCACGAAAACGCATATTTTCAGTCTGTACTGGCATTTCCTTGATGTCGTTTGGATCTTCGTCTTCACTTTCGTCTATTTAGGGGGGTTAGCGTAATCCATGACTGAAAAGAGAAAATTCCCCATAAGTCACGTGATCTCGTACTTACTGTCTGTAGGCTTAACAATTCTTGCGGTTTTCTTTGCCCTCGGAACGAACTTAAGTAAAGAAACGATCATGACGATCATCGGCAGTTTTGCCGTCATCCAGGCCGGTATGCAACTTTTCATGTTCATGAATATGATCGAAGGAAGAGACGGCTGGATGAAAGTCACTCACACCATTTACGCCATCGCCATGGCGGTTATCTTCGTCATAGGTTCCTATTATGTGTTGACTGCAGGACACCCGATCATGTAAACGGACAAAGGACGGCTCCCGATTGTGGAGCCGTTTTTTCTTTTGCTCGGTGAGCTCATCAGTTTTTTTTACTTCTCGGACTATAGATTGAGGAAATTTTTTAGAGAGCAGGAGATTCAGAAATCTATTTTACGACACGTAAATGTTTATACCGGTGGCGGTTTTTCCCCTCTCCTTGCGGGCTGTATTGCCAGACGATATAAAATAAGGCAAAATTGATCAGTGCGGATATCAAAAGCCACGCGGAAATTACCGGATAACCATAGTAAATCGCAGTGAAGATACAGACGATATTAGTAATCCCTACCAATAGGTAAAAAAATAACAATAACGATTTTTGCATGGCAATTCTCCTTCGCAACATACTTTGTTCAAATTTTTGTCAATTTTTCGCCACATAATTTTCATCATTTCAATTGTATTATATTCAGGCTAAAAAAGAAAGAATGTTGGTTTAATTTTATGAATCTTTTATATATTATGTTTGTATCTGTAGCTTATCCTAAACGGAAAATTCTTTGTGACAATAAAAAAAGTACCTGCGCTAAATACCTCAGGTACTTTTGTGAACTCCTCGATATTCACTTCATCGTTCAATCTTCAATGTTCCTGCCCATTTGGGCTACTTTTTTTCTCAATGTTTCAATTAAATCCATTTTATTTTTCCAGCACGCATAACTTAAATCTACCGGGTACTCGGATGGGTTCAACAAGCGTTTGTAATTGTCCCAGAGCAGATCAAGATTTTCCTCGGCGTATTGTTTAATTTCATGGACGGAAGGAGGGGTGTATACCAATTCTCCGTCTATGAAGATATCTTGATGCAACTCTTTCGCTTCAAAATCGGTCACATATTTACTGATAAACGTATAGACCGGGTGGAACATTTTTAACGGTTTTTCTTCTTCAGGATTTTCCCATTCCAGAGCGACATAATCTCCTTCTGATTTCCCCGTTTCTTTATTGATGATCCGGTAAACCCGCTTCAATCCAGGAGTCGTTACTTTTTCCGGATTGCTGGTAATTTTCATGGTATCGATCATATTTCCGTTTTCATCTTCAATGGCGACTAACTTATAAACTGCGCCTAATGCTGGCTGATCATAGGCGGTGATTAATTTAGTTCCCACACCCCAGGAATCGATCTTTGCTCCTTGCGTTTTCAAATTCAAGATCGTTTCTTCATCTAAATTATTGGAAGCAAAAATCTTCGCATTAGGGAAGCCTGCCTCATCAAGCATCTTCCGGGCTTGTTTAGAAAGATAAGCTAAATCGCCACTGTCGATCCGGATTCCGATAAAATTGATTCGATCCCCTAATTCTTTGGCAACACGAATGGCATTCGGAACGCCAGAACGAAGGGTGTCGTACGTATCGACGAGAAATACACAATCTTTATGACGTTTGGCGTATGCTTTAAAAGCCGTATATTCATCTTTATATGCCTGTACAAAAGAATGGGAATGGGTTCCGGAAACAGGGATGCCGAACAGCTTTCCTGCGCGAACACATGAGGTGGAATCAAATCCGCCAATATATGCGGCCCGCGCACCCCAAACAGCCGCATCCATCTCTTGTGCACGACGGGAACCAAATTCTAATGCTGTCTCATCATCTCCGAGCAGCTGCTTTATACGTGAAGCCTTCGTGGCGATAAGCGTCTGGAAGTTAATAATATTCAAGATCGCCGTTTCAATGATTTGCGCTTCAGCCAGAGGCGCTTCAATCCGCATCAACGGTTCGTTGCCAAAACACAACTCACCTTCGACCATGGAGCGGACGGTACCGGTAAAGCGCATCGTTTTTAAATACTCTAAAAAATCCTCCCCGTAGCCGACTTCCTCACGTAAATAGGCGATATCGCTTTCGGTAAAACGGAAATTCTGCAAGTATTCGATCACTTTTTCTAAACCGGCGAATATGGCATATCCATTACCAAAGGGCATGTCACGGAAATATACTTCGAACACAGCCTTTTTATTATGTATTCCATCTGCCCAATACGACTCAGCCATGTTGATCTGATACAGGTCCGTGTGTAATGTCCAGGAATCATCAGGATAATTCGTTTTCAACGTTTGTACCTCCATTAATCGTCATCTTTCAACTTTATTATAGCTAAGGAAAAATCATTTGTTAAATGCCCAGATAACGATCGTGAACTTCAGCCAACATGGCAAAGTAATAGAAAGGAACTTCTTTCACTACATTTTTAAGAAGTGTAACGATCCATGATAGCCGCGATTTTTTTGCCAGAATCTTTTTGTTAACCGTCAAAAAATAAAAATCGCTTCCTTTTATTTGGTTTCAACACCGGCAAAGGAAGCAATCTTCATTATATTTGTCTTTCCAATAAAGTTTGACTCAAGCGCATTAAATCCTTTTTATAAGGACCATCGGGCAACTTATTTAACTCAACGATCGCTTTTTCTGTGTAGCGATACATGAGCCTCTCCGCTTTTTCGATTCCGCCATGTTTTTGGATGAGCGTTAAAATCATCTGTAAATCTTGCTCGGAGATTCGATCTTTTTTCGTTAACAATGGAGTAAGTTCTTTTTTATTAGCAGACATCGTCAAGATCAACGGCAAGGTGTAGATCCCGTTTTTTATATCGCTCAAAACCGGTTTACCCAAGCTCCCCTTATTCCCTTTGTAATCCAAGATATCATCTTTTATTTGAAAGGCCATTCCGATATAATGGCCCATATTCCAGGCGATGTTTGCCTGTTTTTCGGAAGCACCACTTGTGATGGCGCCAGAATAACAACTAAGCGCGAAAAGTTGCGCTGTTTTCCCACTTATACGGGAAAGGTAGTCTTTCACGGTAACGGAAGTAGAGTAAGCGGAATGTAGTTGTTGCAATTCTCCAAGCAATATTTTTCCGATGTTTCTAGACGTACGGGACTTCGCTCGGGCACTGCTTAAAAACGATGCGTGCTTCGCTAATAGATTAAAAGCGAGGCTAAATAAATAGTCCCCGGTGTATATCGCGAATTTATTCCCATAACGTGTGTGAACCGTCGGCTGATGGCGTCGCATATCCGCCCGATCGATCACGTCATCATGAACCAATGTGGCCATGTGGAAGCATTCGATCGCCGCAGCGACATCGATGACCCTTTCTTCATCCTGTTTTTCACCAATACGGGCGCATAATAATACATAAGCTGGACGCAGATGTTTCCCACCGGAATGGATGAGATTAAAGATTATCTCCCGAATCGTCGGATCTTTGATACGGACATGATCTTCAATCGTGGTCAGTACTTTAATTAAGCTCTTTTTTACATCAGGATAATCGTCCCATATTGGATGAAGTTTCATCCCTTTCCCCCTTTCCATCTACATTTCCATGAACGTTTCGTAGATAAAAGTAGTAATTGAGCTTTTCAACATGGGTTATTAAATAGTTGGCCATAATACCGGTAGCTACTCCGGCTAAAATCCCGATAAACGAAAGAATCGGTAGATAGAGAAAAACGGTCCATGTTTTTGCGATCCAGCTCGCAACGGTTAATTGTCCGATATTATGGAAAATCGCTCCAGTTACACTAACACCGATCAGGCTGACATGGTTTTGACCCAATTTTTTAACAGCCAGCATACTGAGAAAACTAAAGATCGCTCCCATCGCGCTATACATGAACGTGGAAATGGTTCCCCCAAAAAAAGTACTCAAAAGCAAGCGGAGGATCACAACCTTTAACGTGTCAATTTCTGGTAAGGTGTACAAAGCCATCAAAGTAATGATGTTCGCCAAACCGAGTTTTGCGCCGGGAGCGATCGCAAAAGGAAAGGGAATTGCCCTTTCAAAAAGTCCGATAATCACCGCTTGAGCTGATAAAAGCGCGATATAAGCGATTCGCTGATTATTCGTCATGGCCAATTCCCTTCTTTTAAAAAATCGTATTCCAAAAATACATTTTTCTTTTTTAAGAGCTGATTATGAGATCGTCATGATCCATATTTTTGGCGATTATTTCGATCACAAATTTGTGCGGTAAACAAATGATCGTTTCCCCTGGACGTGAAATCTCACCTTGTTTCACATCGATTTGATCCGGACAATTCGCGTGAATCACTCGTATTTTATCTTGCTTGACTTCCACCCGATTTATTCCGCCATTATCGCTATGAATATCGAACACTTGTGTTCCTTCATTTTTGGATAAATTAATGGTTTTTACTTCTTGATTATCGACGGTGATCACGGCATATAAGTCCGCATCTTGTTCCATCGCTTTTGTTTGTTGATGACTGAACAAAACCATCGGGACAAAAGAAAGGAAAACCAGTACAAGAATGATTATTCCATCGAGTGGCTTGAGAATCTTAAGATAGGATTTCATCTGCGATCCCTCGTTAAATTCATGATCGAGCATCCTGTATATGAATCGATCGGTCTTCGCCATACCAGAACTTGCCTAATTTTTCTGCAAGGAAAGGCATGACCCAATAATCGAGACCGAATCCTCGACCTGCACCGTTCATTAAAGCAATGGATGCTGGTAGCGCCCAGAATTTATCCCAGCCGAGCATAGCGGATAAGATAAAGACGCCAAGAAATGCCGTGCTTCCTGCACTGGCAAGCCATGTGAATAAACCGAACAAAATGGCTAATCCGAGTGCCAGTTCGATAAAGACGACCATCTTTTGCATAAAAATAGCCATTTCCGGGGTCGGTAACATCAATTGCATCAGCCATTCGAACCAGCCTGGCATTTTACTTAAGATAGGTTCAGCCCATTGTGTCGCATCAGCAGCCTGGCTGGCCGCTGTTGTTGCCGCGGTTGTAGCACCGGATGTTGCCACTTGTAACCATTCAAAAGGCATTTTCACCGTTTCGTCAACGAGCCAGGAGTCTTCACCCAATCCTTTAAACAAGAGACCGATATTTTTTAAGCTCGATGTTGCTTCATCCCAGACTGAAGCACCCCATAATTTCGACCCGGCTTCGTCAATCCAGAACAAACCAAGCCAGATACGTAACGGAAAACTCCATAAAACATTACCATAACGTGTTGTCAAATCACGGAAGATATTCCGTTTGTCTTTTGTTTCGAAAAATTCATGTCTGATGTATTGCACCATGTAATAGGCACTGCGTAAACCAAAGAAATAATATAAGTTCACGAGGTGTTTCATTAAATTAGCGAAGAATCCGCTCAAACGAATGCCCATCAAATTGGCGACACCATAACGAGCACCGATGGAACACATGAAACCATGGTATTTCCCTTCGTAAGCGACTTTCTCACCACCGCGAATATCCGCAATAATATTTTTTGCCGCAGTAGCCGCGGTTTGCTCGGCAGCTTCAACGATTTGCGGTGTTGGTTTACCTTCTTCCTCTTCATAGTAGGCAAGGTCACCGACGACATAGACATGCTCCATGCCCTCTGCTTGCATATATTTATTTACTTTAATCCGACCCATGCGGGCTTTTTCGAGACCGTATTCATCTGTATCGGAGTTGGCCTTGATTCCTGCCGTCCAGATCAATGTATGAGTCGGTAACTCTTCTCCTGATTTAAGAACGACCCGATCTGCTTTCACTTCGACAATCGGAGAATTCTTCAAGATCTTCACGCCGTTTTTGACGAGATATTTTTCCGCTTTGGCCGCATCTTTCTCATCAAAAAAATTTAAAATAGTCGGTGCCGCTTCAACCAGGTAAAGGGTTATTTCTTCCGGTTTAATCCGATTATCTTTAGCCAACCGCTCCTTCCATTCGATCAATTCACCGACCATTTCTACACCGGTGAAACCGGATCCGCAAACGACAAATGTAAGCATCGCTTTGCGCAGGGCTTCATCGCGAACCGTCGCTGCTTTAGCTACCGTTTTTTCGATATGCTCACGCAAGCGCACCGCGTCTTCGAGAGACCAAAGTGTAAAACCGTGCTCTTTCACACCAGGGATTCCGTAATCGTTCGGTTCACTCCCCATTCCTAATACTAAATAATCATAAGGGAAAGAACCGTGCTCTGTTTCCACTATTTTTTTATCGGTATCTACATGCGTCACACGATCGGTTACGAGATTCACATTTTTAAGACGGCAAAACAATTTTTGTAGATCTAATTTAACCGCTTCAGGGCCAACACGATTAGCCGCCACTTCGTGCAATTCCGTTAACATCGTATGATAAGGATTGCGATCGATTAAAGTTATCTTGACAGACGGATCTTTTTTAAATTTTTTCGCCAGTTTCTTCGCTGCATGAACACCGGCATAACCAGCTCCGACAATGACAATATTTTTACCAGACATACCTAAAACCCCTTTCTAACGGTTGACATTTTTGTGATTTATTTCACAATAGATAATATTTGTGATGTGTTTAACAATCATTACACGTCTATTTTACAACGAATCTAAAAAAATATCTACAGTTTTTAAATGGTTTTTACAGTGCAAACCTTAGAAACTTCATTTCTAGTGTAATCCGATTATTCGGCAAGAAAAATTTTAAGTTTCCCCTAGACACAACGTGGATATAGTGGTAATATTATTTATGCAAAATAGTTGTGAATAAAATCACATATATATGTGAAGTTATGAACAGATTTTAAAAATAATTTTTAGAAAGGATAGGTTATGATGAAATTCAAGCATTTGGCACTCATTTCAATGCTGATCTTAAGTTTATTTTTAGCGGCTTGTGGCGGCGGTGATGATGATGCAAAGAGCGATCAATCAAACGATGCTGGAAAAACAGAGCAAACCGCTGAAGAAGATAAAACAGAAGGAGAGAAAACATTAGTTGCTGGAGCGCCATTGCAAGATGGTACGTATTCTTTAAAAGAAGTAGAACTCGATGATCATGGCTGGCGGGTCGAAATGACGATTACGGTTAAAGATGGAAAAATCGTCGAATCGAATTTCGATTACGTCAACGCTGATGGTCAATTAAAATCTGCAGATGAAGGCTATCAACAAGCGATGGCCGATAAAGTAGGAGTTGGTCCAGCTGATTTCATCCCGCAATTAAACGAAGCGCTTGTTGAAACGCAAAACCCTGTGGATGTTGAAGTGGTTACCGGTGCTACCCATTCCTGGGAAAAGTTCCGTGCCTATGCACAAATGTTAGTACAAGCCGCACAAAAGGGTGACACAACGACCATCGAAATTGATCCGAGCGCACCTTTACATGATGGTGAGTATTCCTTAAAAGAATTAAATCCAGATGCCCGAGGCTGGAGTACTTTTATCAACATGACCGTCGAAGGTGGTAAAATCACCGCCGTCGATTGGAACTATGTCAATGGTGATGGTACCTTGAAATCTGAAGATGAAGGTTATCAACAAGCCATGTCTGAAAAAATGGGAGTGGGTCCGAAAGAATATATACCGCAATTAGCGAATTCATTGATTGAAAAACAAAATGCGGATGAAGTAGAAGTGGTTACCGGTGCTACCAGTTCATCTTACAATTTTAAAATGTACGCTGTACAATTAATTCACGCCGCCCAAAAAGGTGATACTACACCGATCGAAGTTGACAACCTTGTATTTGAATAAAATATCTTAACGTTCGCTCAATTAAAGACTTTAGAGTACCACTCTAAAGTCTTTTTCTTATCAGTGAACTTTTACTATGCTAATCTTGCAACAATTTTTCGAGGCGGTTAACACCACGAGCAAACCTTAAATGGAATCCATATGTGGAGGATGGAAAGATGAAAAAATTGACGTTCATTTTATTTATATTCCTCGTAATGTTTTCTGCCGGTTGTAAGAAAACAGAGCAGGAACAAACACAACCGATGAGTCGAACTGAATTTTTGATGGGAACGGTTGTGACCATAAAAGTTTTTGACGGAGACATGGAGAAAGCTTTAGATGATGTTTTTCAACGCCTCGAAGAGTTAAGCGCACAAATCACCGTTAATGATGATCAGGCCGAGTCACTGATTATCGCGATCAATAAAAATGCCGGCATCGAGCCGGTTGAAGTACCAGCAGAAATCTTTGCATTACTAAAAACCGCAAAAGAATACTCAGAACTATCTGATGGATCTTTTGATGTCACAATCGGACCTTTGACGAGTTTATGGCGAATCGGTTTCCCCGATGCGAGGAAACCCGCTCAAGAAGAAATCGAAGAAGTACTACCACTGATCGATTATAAGCACTTGATTCTTGATGAAACCACGCATACCGCTTACTTAGAACAGGCAGGTATGAAAATCGATCTAGGCGCCATCGCCAAAGGTTTTATGACTGATGTGGTTGTGGAACTATTGCAAAACCACGATGTGACATCCGCCATTATTGATCTAGGCGGTAATATCTTCGTAATGGGAACAAACCCATCCGGTGAAGACTGGTCCGTTGGCGTGCAAGATCCCTTCTCCACTCGTGGTTCGATTATCGGTAAATTAAATGCTGCTGATAAGTCCGTCGTAACATCCGGAATTTATGAACGTTATCTTGAAGTCGATGGAGAAACATTTCATCATCTGCTAAATCCGCAAGATGGCTATCCCTTTGATAACGGGCTCGCCGGTGTTTCGGTCATCACCGATCATTCAATTGATGGGGACGCTCTATCGACCATTCTTTTTGCAAAAGGTGTTGATGAAGGATTCCGATTCGCAGAAGAGCTGGACGGAGTCGAAGCCATTTTTATTACAAAAGAACGGGAAGTTTATCTCACATCCGGTTTAGTAGGTAATTTCGAATTAACGGCTGATGATTATCAATTGGTGGACCATCATTCATCGCACTAAGCTTACCATCCTTCAACCCCGATAAATTTCAAGTGTTTATATCGCAGGTGATTATCGATGCCTTTAGCAACATTTCTCAAACTGGTGGAAATTAAAACGAAATTATGCAGTTTATTGCCTTTTTTCATCGGTATTTTATTCGCATACTATCAATATGGTAAACTCAATATTCAAAATACTCTCATTTTCTTTTTCGCCATGATCATTTTTGATATGACCACCACCGCCATCAACAATTATATGGACTACAAAAAAGCGAAAAGTGAAACGTACCGGCGCGAGGAGAATATCATCGGACAGAAAAACATTCCTGAACGGATCGTTGTCACGATCATCTTGACCATGCTTACCCTCGCCTCAATTTTAGGGATCATCCTTGTATTGCGGACGAATTTAATATTATTATTGATTGGTATGGTATGCTTCGGAATCGGTATTTTTTACACTTTCGGTCCCATACCTTTTTCCCGTATGCCTCTCGGTGAAATTCTATCTGGATTAACGATGGGATTTGGAATCGTTTTTTTGGCGGTTTACGTGAATGGATTCGATCGGGGAATTGTTTCCCTCACCTGGCAAAGTCGCTATATCGCAATCGAGATGGATCTAATCGCATTGTTCGAAATCCTTTTAATTTCTCTGCCATGCATTTTTACAATCGCAAACGTGATGCTCGCTAATAATATTTGTGATTTAGAATACGATATTAAAAACCAAAGGTTCACATTACCCTACTATCTCGGTAAGCGACGTGCGATCCTTTTATTCAATATATTGTATATCGCATCCTTTGCCGCTATCATCGTGGCCGTGTTTTTCAATTTATTTCCGAAAATCATGCTATTATCTTTATTAATCTCCATTCCCGTATATAAACACATGACGATTTTTAACAACGAACAGACCAAAACGAAAACCTTTGACGTTTCCGTGAAAAATCTCGTTCTGATAGATGGTACGATCGTATCCATGCTGCTTCTAGCAATTATTCTTTAGGAGGAAAAAGGGTTGGAACAACCGGCCATCACAGTCGAAAATCTTTCCTTTCGTTATGATAAACGCTCAAGACAAGAGATTTTATCGGGAATTACTTTCACCGTGAAAAAAGGAGAATGGGTCGCCATCGTCGGACCGAATGGTTCTGGCAAATCCACACTGGCTAATTTATTATGCGGCCTTCTTTATCCCGATGAGGGAACGATCCGCATCAATGGGATCACTCTCACCGAAGAAACCGTTTGGGAGATTCGGAAAAATATCGGTGTCGTTTTCCAGAATCCCGATCATCAATTTATCGGCACAACCGTTCAAGATGATGTGGCTTTCGGTTTAGAAAACTTGAATATCCCGTACCATGAAATGAAAAACCGTGTGGAGCAGGCGTTGCGAGTAGTAGGCATGTGGGAATTTCGCGACAAAGATCCTTCCCATCTTTCCGGAGGTCAAAAAAGAAGAGTCTCGCTCGCTGGTATTTTGGCCCTGGAACCAGATATCATTATTTTTGATGAGGCCTTCACAATGCTAGATCCGAAAAGCCGTCGTGACCTATTCTCTTTTTTAAAAACCATGCGCCAGTCACGCGAACTCACCATGGTATCCATCACCCATGATATGGAAGAGGCTGCCCTTGCCGATCGAATTATCGAATTAACCAAAGGGAGGATCACCCGGATAGGCTCACCACAAGATATTTTCACCCAGACAACGGAACTTGCCGCACCATTTAGCGAGCGACTCCGGCGCTTGTTGATTAAAAAAGGAAGAAAACTCCCGGAACAATATATGACAGAAACGGATTTGGTCGAATGGCTATGCAAATCGAATGGGTTAGCGCAAGCTGCGATTATAAAATCTTCCCGCTCCGCTCATCTAGAGTTTTATATGATATCAACTTAACCATCCCCCCCTCCTCTTTCGTCGCCATTGTCGGCGAAACCGGAGCCGGAAAATCGAGTTTATTAAAAACGATGAACGGTTTATTAATCCCCAATAAAGGATGGGTGAACATTTCTGATATCCAGCTCCAGCCAAACACTGATAAGAGGCTATTAAAACAGGTAAGGAAAAAAATAGGGATGGTTTTGCAATTTCCCGAATCCCAGCTATTTGCTGAAACCGTGGAAAAAGACATATGTTTTGGCCCACTCAATTACGGAGTTGCAGAAGAGGAAGCTAAAATACTAGCCAGAGAGTCTTTGCGGCTAGTGGGCTTACCCCTTGATCTTTTGCCTAAATCCCCTTTCGCACTTTCAGGGGGACAAAAAAGACGGGTAGCGATAGCGGGTATTCTAGCATTAAAGCCAGAAATACTCGTCCTGGATGAACCGGGGGTAGGCCTGGATCCAGAAGGAAAACAAGAGATTTTCCGGCTATTAACGAAACTGCATCAAGGGACGGGAATTTCGATTATTTTCGTAACCCATGACATGAATGAAGTGGCACGCTATGCAAAAGATGTGATCGTTATGAAAAAAGGGCAGGTTGTTTATTATGGAAACAAACGCGATCTATTCGCCGAACAAGAACGGTTGCTCGATCTCCATCTTGATTTACCTGATGCATTAAGATTTCAACGGTCCTTCGAAAAGAAAGGCGGCAAGAAATTACCAAAGATTTGCCTTACTGAAGAAGAACTAGCTGACTGTTTAATCGAGGCGGGATATGTATGAATCAATTATTGTTAGGGCGTTACGTACCAGGGGACTCACTCTTACACAACTTGGATCCCCGGGCAAAACTTGTTGCGGCGATTCTTTTTATCATCCTGGTTTTTAGCGCCGCTAACTGGTTCGCTTTTTTTACTTTATGGATCTTAACTTTTATCATCATTCGGTTATCTCGTGTTTCCCATCGAATATACTTTCGCGGTATTAAACCGCTTCTGTGGCTGATCGTTTTTACGGCAACATTACAAATGTTGTTCACTACGGGGACCAAAACCTTTTTCCAGTGGGGTTTGATCACTATTTCCGATTACGGTATTCAAATCGGTCTTTTCATCTTCTTCCGTTTCACACTCATTACGATCCTATCCACCGTGATCACCTTGACGACGAAACCTATTGATTTAGCGGATGCTGTTATTTTCTTTCTCAAACCATTGCGCTTATTAAAAGTTCCGGTTAATGAGTTCGCGATGATGGTTACGATCGCTTTCCGTTTTATTCCGATTTTGCTTGATGAAACGCAAAAAGTCATGGATGCGCAAAGGATCCGTGGCAATGAATTCGGGGTAGGGTCCCTTATCCAGCAAATGAAAGCGTTAGTCCCGGTCTTTCTACCAATTTTTTCAAGCACTTTAAACCGGGCTGAAGAACTGGCCAACGTAATGGATGTGCGTGGCTATCGCGCCGATCAAAAACGGTCTAGCTTCCGACAACTTTACTGGAAAAAGACCGATACCATCACTTTATGCGTGACGGTTTTTATTGCGGTTGTACTTCATGTATTGAACAAAACATTCTAACACGGTTCGGACCTCTCATTTCATCACGATCGAGGTCTTTGCTTTGAATTTATGCCGGATGAAAATCATGATGTCTCGCAAAAGAAAGCGAGAACGAAAAAAGGAAAATCGCCCGTAAATCAATACAAGCGATTTTCCTTTTCCTTTGAATTTGCCCCTTTGGTCGATCGGCATTCAGTGGATGACGACCCGTTTCGTGTTTTGTAGCTCTGCGATCGTCGCAGCACCGATACCGAACATCGCCATTTTCAATTCCAGTTCCCTTATTTCCATGACTTTCAGTACTTCTTCTACCGATTGTGTAGCAGCTTTTAAAATGCCTCGGGCGATTCCGACAAAATCCGCCCCGAGGGCAATGGCCTTGGCCGCATCCAGTCCATTTTGAATACCGCCACTGGCGATCAGGGGAACGTCAGGGAATTTTTCGCGAATGCTCAAAATACACTCGACGGTCGGAATCCCCCATTCGGCGAAAGGTTCTGCTGCCCGCTTTCTAATTTCATCCTTTGAACGCAATCTTTCGATTTGACTCCAGGATGTGCCACCGGCACCGGCGACATCGATATATGCCACCCCGGCATCTAATAACCTCGCGGCAACTTCTCCATCGATCCCCCAGCCCACTTCTTTTACCCCTACAGGAATATCCAATTGCTCACAAAGTTGGGCGATCTTCGGCAAGAGGTCTTTGAAATTTGTATCGCCTTCATCTTGAACGACTTCCTGAATGCTGTTTAAATGAAGGACAAAGATGTCCGCATCGGTAATTTTGATGATTTCCTTACACTCTTCAACGCCGAAACCATAATTCAACTGGACCGCTCCCAGATTAGCGATAATCGGTGTATTCGGGGCGAACTCGCGCACTTGAAAAGAAGAATGATATTCCTTGCTTTCGATTAACGCTCTCGTCGAACCGAGCGCGAAAACCCAACCGCGTTTTTCCGCGGCCATCGCGAGATTCTTATTGATCGTCCCGGCAAGTTCTGCTCCCCCGGTCATGGAACTGATCAAAAACGGTGTCTTCCGTTGATATCCCAAAAAATCCGTGGCTATAGAAATTTCCTGAAAGTCGATCTCCGGAAGCGCATTATGTAAAAAACGGATCCGTTCGAAACCGGTCGTGATTCGGTCTCCGGTTACTTTTTCCTGCAAGGCGATACGAATATGTTCCGATTTCCGCTTATGAATGGATTCTGTCACGAACAAACACCTGCTTTCCCCTATATTGATTCCACACGTTTGACCGTTATACCTCCGTAGGAAACGGATAATTCCAGTGGCTGGATTCCCTGCCTGCGCCAGTCGTCGGTCAATTTAACCTTCGCTTCCCGATCAGGCACAAAGGCGATGCCACAATCTCCACCACCGGCACCAGAAGTTTTTCCCACCCCGTACCGATCGGCAAGAGCGATCAATTGGGCCAGGTCTTCCGTTTCAATCTCCACTCCTGTTAATTCACCCAGCCGTTTCAAGGCCATGCGGTTTTGCTTTAGACCCTGGAAAATTTCCATTCGATCGCGTTCGCGAAAACCGGTCGTGATTTTATTTACCGCTTCTCTACTCGCCCGGATAAATTGTTCATAATCGGCTAAATAATACCGCTTCAAATGCTGGATTTTTCCCACCATCGAGGGTGTAGATGCTTTCTTTCCCGTCCAGCCGACGCATAAATAGAAATTTTCCGGTGGAGATAAGGGGGAAATGCCCAGGCCGGGCCAGGTTTGCGTGAGGAGATCGGCTAGTGGCTTTTTACGCTTCATTTCTTTTAAGAGCCAATTTCGGTCGAACATTGAATATTGTATCCAGCCGCCATAAGTAGCCGCTGCGATATCCGCACAGGAGCCGCTGCCTTGTGTCTTGAAGTGGGCGATCGCTGCCAGTTTGAAAATCAGTTCTTTTGTCGCCTCATCCGCCAAAAAATAGTGGAGAACAGCCGTAATCGTCGTCACAACTGTTGCGGCGCTCGATCCGAGACCGTATTTTTTCCCGGATGCATCATCCAGTTCACTGACAATGCGTAGTGAAAACGGTGTAACGGAGACACCCTTCTCTATCAAATATTGAATGCTCATTGCCAGAGCATTTTTCACAAATTTTAACCGTTTAGATGGAACGGAAAAGCGGAGCTCGCCGTCATCATAAGACCAGTCCACTAAATCCAGGCCGAGGTCAGGTAATGATAATTCGTTTTTCTCACCAGGACCTATCGTTCCTCTCATGAAACGATCAACAGCGATCACGATTGCCGGAGATCCATCGAGAACGGCATATTCACCGGCGATGAAAAGCTTTCCGGGGACCGATACTTCTAAAATTTTGCCATTCAATTCTTCCATCCTTTCTAGAAGTTTATAAATATTGAATCCCCGGACCGGGGTGACAAACATGAACTTCGTTTATTACCGGGATGGACTGCAACGCTTCGCGAACCTTTTCTTCGTTTTTCCTTTCACAAATCACTTTAACATTTGGTCCGGCATCGATTGTAAAATAGGCCGGGATTCCATGTTCACGCAACTCCAGGACTGCATCCATGACATCTATTGTAGCACTTTCCCAGTATAAGAATGGTGGATCCGCACCGAGGGTTGTCGCATGCATTTTTAAAGCATTGCGTTCGAGGGCCTGGCCAAGTTTTACAAAATCCCGATTGGCGAGCGCCTCTTTTGCCTCGGCTAAATCTTTTTCGACGGTTTTGAGCCAGCCTTCATAAAAACACGAGGTCGCTACCGTCCGTCGCATCCCTTCTCTACTCGATATTTTTTTCCGTTTTGTATTGAGTACAACGGAAAGAATGCTCAAATCCCATGCTTCCGGTGGTAAGATCGGTACCGCATAGGAATCACTGCCATCGTCTTTTTCCCCTTTCTGCCATTCGACAAACCCACCATAGACGGAACGGCTGGCAGAACCCGACCCTTGACGGGCGATCATCGAGAGTTCCCGTTTGCTAACTTCCAGACCCAGTGCTTTACAGGCTGCGCCGGCAAGTGCACAATAACCCGATGCCGAGCTGGCAAAACCCGCAGCTGTGGGCACATGATTAATCGACTCTACCCGGGCAAAATAATTTTTTCCGCTCCATTTGCGGATGAGATCGAGAAAGCGCGAAATTTTCCGCGTCTCTTGTTCGCCCATTTCTTCGCCATTTAAAATAAATCGGTCAGTTGTAAAAGATTCGGAAAATTCGACAGTCGTTATTGTATAAAAGCGATCCAGTGTGATCGATAAGCTGCTGTTCGTTGGTAAAAATAATTTCTCATCACGTTTGCCCCAATACTTGATCAGGGCGATATTCGTATGTGCTTTGGCGGTTGCCTTCAATGATATGAACTCCCTTCACTAGCCGAACTTGCTAAATTCAATATTTCTTCCAATTACAAAGCTAACGCACCGAAATTTTCGCTGACCCGTACGTACCAGGTATTATGAGCTCCTTTTTGCAGTAAGATTTGTGACAGTTCCTTAGCCTTTTGCAATGTGTCGGTTAGCGCGATGATACAACCACCCCGACCTCCACCGGTTAATTTCGCCCCGTAAGCGCCAGCTTTCCTTGCTTCCCTTACCAGATGCTCGATCGTTTCATTGCTTACACCTAATTTGGCGAGCTCTTCCTGGGCGAGATTTAAGAGCGAACCTACTAACGGAATATCCCCGCTTAACAAAGCATCGCGAACCTGATACGTATACTCTTCCAGTAATCGCAACGAGGATTCCGTTTTCTCCGGATCTTCTTCGTATTTGTTCCTGATGCTTTCAACGGCGGCTTTTGTGTCACCGATCTGGCCCGTATCTGCAACGATCAAGTAAAACGTAGCCCCTAATTTTACCGTTTCCGTTTCTTTTCCCTTTTGAAACCAGATTGGATTAGTGCTTGATGCAGCTTCCATATCGATTCCGCTCGGGTTCCCGTGCGCATATGTCTCTGCAATGTGTACCAGACGCATCAACGTTTCTCGAGGCAATTCCTTCCCGAAATAGCGAAATAGTGCTCTGACGATCGATATAGCGATTGCCGCACTGGATCCCAGACCACGGCCCAGGGGAATGTTGGAATGAATTTTTACGGAAAAGCCCGTTAATTTCTCCCCTAATTCCTTAACCGCTTCTTTCATACAGACTACGATCCCTTTCATTTTTTCGGGCACTTTGTGCAAGGGGCCGGTATAAAAGGGCGTTTTTACATGAACGGGTTCTCCCGTTTCTTCAATAATGGTCGTTACATTCAAAGTCGGAAAGGGGAGCGCGATGGCCGGTTTTCCATACACCACCGCATGTTCCCCGATTAAAATAATTTTACTATGTGATGTGCCAATGGCTTTTTTCTTTAATTTATAGAGCACTGCTTTCCCTCACCTTCATCCTTCGAAATCAAGATAAGCGACGATCTCTAGCCAAATAAGGTCATGAACCAGGGTGCAGAATATAGAGCCATGAATAGAACACCGAAACTTACTCCTAGGCGATGCAGGCTGCCGGCAACAATCGATACCAATAAAACACCGGCGATATTGATCCAGCCAGCATCAATATAGCCAAGTAAAAACACAAGGCCCACAAACAAGCCGATAATCGCTTCATGGGGAATCCACTTGAAAACAAACGCACTAATTTCCCTTGAATATTTTACGACAAGATAATAAGTGATGAACAGGGCAATTCCCGCTCCGACAAGCGTTGAAATGAAGATTTCCTGGATCGTTAAAGCATGATGCATGTTGTAATTTTCGTCAAATACGGGAGGTGCCTGGAAAAGTGGCAGCCCTGGTCCCAACGATACGGATGAAAAGGGAATCCCGAAAGCGATTAGCGGAATTAAAATTCCGGATATGTAAGTCGCATTGGCCAACGCTTCCATACAGGCGATGGCCAGTGATGATTTTTTTAATCGATCCTGTTCAAAATTGGAAAACAGCTCACCGATCAACGTCGTCGTTCCTACCGCACTTAAAATAAAGGTGATACTGCCGATCAGCGAAGCCAGTCCACTTAAAATAGTCTCTTTTATCGTTAAGATCTTAAAGGGATTTGGCATTCCCATTTTTCTTTTTTGTTTCGTTAGCGAAATGATCCGTTGCGGGAACCGGTTCATCCGCTCCCTTTTATCCTTATTCATCAATTCTAGCAAAGTGACGATCACAGGTCCGATTGTAATGCCCAAAAAGAAAGAGGTAAACACGTTTCTACCTTCCGGTACCACGCCCGTCGCCCAGTACAAATGACGCAAACCTTGGACGAGCAACATAAAGGGAATGATGGCCACCAATGAAACCAAGCGATTTTTCGCTAAGAGGGCCAGTATAATGGTCCCAAAGAAGAATAAAGGCCCGGCATAATTCTGTACCCAGTCCGCAACCGGCATCAACACCCAGGCAAAAAGGAAACTGATCGGAACGGCTACCAGGGTTCCAACGACCGAGCCCGATGCCATTTTGCGGATACTCAAATCAGCCTGTCCATGTTTTTTAAATTGAACGGCATGTTCGACCATCGGCGCCGCCATCACTCCTCCAGGTATTCCCGCCACGGCTACCGGTACTGAATCCGTCACTTTATGGGCGGTGATCGCCGCCATGAAGAACGTAAATACAAAAATCGGTTCAATTCCGAGTAGAACTAATGCTAACGTTACAGGGGCGATCACGGCCGTTTCATCGGTACCCGGAATGATGCCTAAAATTGTATAGAGCACGGTACCCGCCAGTGCCGCCATTACCATACCGAGCAACAATTCCAGTGTCATATCAAACTTCATCCTCTATATTGATGGTTCGTTTCGGTTTGAACAATACGGAGCTGATAACGAAACCGAGCAATGCTCCGGTTAACCCAAAAAATAAAGGCAAGGGCTCTTGATCGTGGGCTAAAAAATAGCCGATCATCGTGGAAGATGCGGTAATCAAAATGGATAAGAATAGATCTTTAATACTGACGAGGTCTTCCCATACCTCAATAAATTTAGCTTGATCCTCTGTTTGGTTGTGTTTTTCCAAGCCACTAACCCCTTTCTCCATCGTTTCCAGGGTTGTACCAAAAACATTATAAAAAGCTTTTCACGAGGCAATTATACCATAGAACTCAGCATGCTTTCCCTGCAAACGGTCGTTTAATTAAGCTTCTCGTAACTTGATTATAAAATTATTTTCAATATTTTTCTCCCATATTATCATACCTTAAATATCCATCATTTCACAAATTTGTTATATGAATTGACCCCTTGTATTTTGCGATTCGATCATTTATTCAACAAAAAATCCGCCCGGTGTATCCTTCCAGGCGGTCCATCAAGTAACGATTACTGTTCATAATTTTTGGCGTACAAACCGAGCCTTTTTAACTTTTCGATGAGATCTAACTTTTCCTCCAAATTCAAGCCACCCATGATCTTGTTTAACTCTTCCTGGTGTTCGGGGAAAATTCGATCCATCAATTTCTTTCCTTCATCCGTGATGGAAACATAGGTCACACGCCGATCTTCTTTACAGGCCCGGCGGCATATATAACCTTTCTCCTCTAATTTGTCAATGACATAAGTGATACTGCTTGAAGCAAGCAAAATTTTTTGGCCGATTTTTTGTACAGGCTGGTCTCCTTTGTGATACAGCAATTCCAGTACGGCAAATTCCGTTAAGTTTAAGTCGTAGTTTTTCACGCTTTTAATGATCTGTTTTTCAATCGACTGCATGGCACGGGATAAGACGACAAACAATTTTAACGATGCTGCAATTTCTTCCCTATGTTTTTCTTGATCCATCATTATCAAATCCTTTTCCTTATAATTATGTTTTTCAACGTTGCAAAGTCGTAAAAATCGCATAAGCCGAAAAGGTTGTAAACGGTATCAACCGGTCTTTTATCTCGATTTCGAATTAATTATAAAGCATATCTTCACGTGTGTCAACCAATTGAGACCCGTGACCCGATGCGGTGGATTTGCGATCGATCGCTTCATCGCCGGTTCGGTCTGTTAATCATTAACAAAAAAAAGAGGGGCTCCCCTCTCCCTTTACATTCCATGACTGAAAAGCGTCATAAAAGCAGCGAATGAAAATACGACAAAGATGATTCCTATGATGAAACTGACAATGATAAAAATTCCGTACAGGAAAAGATATTTACTCAAATAATCGAATAATGCCAGTTGGGACTGTTCATCTTCCATGTTCACTTTCAAATTGCTTGCCTGTTTGCCGATTTGATACAGGAATACACCCAGAATAACTGTAATGACACCGGGAATTGCACCTACCACATAGGCGAATAGCCCCCCGATCGCGCTCAATGCGCCTGCGATTATATTGAATATCCCGGTTACTTTACCCCACGTAGAAATTCGCGCGATCGCCTTTTGTAAACCGTTCAAAAAACCACTCCTTAAAATATTTTCTCCCTTATTATATGTGAAACAGATAAATAAATGAAAGATGTTTCGCAACTCGGAATCCCTGTTTTTCCAAGCGAATGATGTTCCTTATCCTTGGGTTGTCCTTCATTTTTACTGAAAATAGATTCCCCATATATGTTTCAATACGATGGGTGAAAATTAATTTGTACCACGATCGAAAGGATGGCCAATTTCTGTATTTTCTTGAATCCGGATTGAGGCGCATGCTCGATATTTGTTAAACTACAGTTTAAATCCGCGTTGATACTGAAAGGGAATATCGATTTTTCCACGCAATTGCTGTGCGGCTTCCAGTGCCCAGTACGGATTACGTAACATGCCGCGGCCGATCGCCACTAGATCGGCGTCCCCATTACCGATTACGGCATTAGCGATCACAGGATCTTCCAACCGGCCGACGGCGATAACGGGAACTTCCAGCGCCTCTTTAATCGCCCGTGCCAATGGAATCTGATAGCCGGCATGAACACCCGGTTTTCCACCACTACCGATCGGGCCTTCTCCACCTGACGAGACGTGGAACATATCCACCCCCGCTCGTTTAAACACTTTGGAAAACTCGATCGCATAATCCACACCGTAACCGCCATCGACATATTCTTGTGCGGAAATGCGTAAGATTAGTGGCATATCACTGGGCATTTCGCTCTTGGCAGCTTCGATAACCTCGCGACCGAATTTGGTTAAATCCTTTCCGTACTCATCTTTGCGCCTATTCGTTAACGGAGATAAGAACTGATGAATCAAATAGCCATGGGCACCGTGGATTTCGATCGCATCGAAACCAGCTTTTACCGCCCGGCGTACGGCTAAACGAAACTTCTCTACCATTTGTTTTACTTCGTCAGTGGAGAGTTCCCGTGGTGTTTTATATTTTTCGTTAAACGGAATGGGTGAAGGTGCTACGGGAACTGGTGCATCCTCGGCTTTACGTCCGGCATGAGCGATCTGAACCGCCACTTTAGCACCGTATTCATGACAGGCCTCGATGATCCTGGTAAAAGCCGGGATGTGATCATCTGACCATAAACCAAGGTCATAATCCGTTATTCTCCCATCGGGCTCCACATCAGTCATTTCGATAATGATGAATCCCGCTCCACCGATCGCCCGGCTAACATAATGGACAAAATGCCAGTCGTTGGGAATCCCATCTTTTTTAGTGACCGAATATTGACACATCGGTGGCATAACGATACGGTTTTTCAACTCCAAACCTTTCAACCGAAATGGTGTGAACAAGTTCACCGCAACAAACCTCCTATATCGAATTCCCAAATCTACTACATTTATTGTATCATTAAAAAGACCACGTTCCCATTCATGTGTACGATATTTCGAATCAATCGTTTTTTGTAAATCTTTATATAATTGGTACTCAAATCGATCTTTATATTCAGAAAGGAGAACATATGAAAGCACTCGTTTTAGCCGAAAAACCAAGTGTGGCCCGGGAAATCGCCCGCGTGTTAGGTTGTAAAGAAGCACGACAAAACTATATCGAAGGTGAAAAGTATGTGGTAACCTGGGCTCTCGGGCATTTGGTTGAATTAAAAATGCCTGAACATTATGATCGCAAGTATAAGAACTGGCGACTCGAAGACTTACCGATCATCCCCGAAAAAATGGAAACGAAAATCATTCGCAAAACAAGCCAGCAATTTCAAGCGATCCGGAATCTAGCCCGCCGTCACGATATCAAAGAGGTGATCATCGCCACCGACGCCGGCCGGGAAGGTGAACTAGTCGCCCGCTGGATTTTAGAAAAGATCGCCTGGAAAAAACCGGTGAAAAGACTTTGGATTTCATCAGTAACCGATAAAGCCATCCGCGAAGGTTTTAAGCACCTTCGCCCCGGCAAGCAGTTTGAAAACTTGTATCATTCCGCCGTGTGCCGTGCCGAAGCTGATTGGTTGATCGGTTTAAATGTTTCCAGAGCTCTCACAACGAAATATCAAGATCCACTTTCAGCAGGGCGTGTGCAAACTCCAACATTGGCTCTCATTATTAATAGAGAAAAACAAATTCAATCATTTGTTCCCCAACCATACTGGATGGTCCAGATCGATTTCGGTAAATTTAGCGCCTATTGGGAGAAAAATGGCGAAAGGAGAATTTTTTCCCGGGACCAAGCTCAATCGCTCACGGAACAGGTGAAACAGAAAAAGGCGATCATCCGGGATATCATTCGCAAAGAGAAAAAAGAACAGCAACCCCTTCCTTATGATTTAAACGAATTGCAAAGGGAAGCCAATAAGCGCTACGGATTTTCCGCAAAAAAAACGTTAAATATTGTTCAACGATTATATGAGGAACATAAGCTCGTCACCTATCCCCGGACGGATTCTCGCTATTTAACAACGGATATGGAAGCGACCATGCGCGAACGTCTGCAAGGTATATTACCGGCATATGAAAAGGAAGTTCGCCCCCTTTTGCAAGGAAAAAAGAACGTCCTAGCGAGACGGGTCTTTAATAATCAAAAAGTCACCGATCATCATGCGATTATTCCGACTGAAGAACGTCTCACGCTAAATAAGCTAACAGCTGATGAACGAAAAATTTATGATCTCATCGTCCGGCGTTTTCTAACATTATTTTATCCACCTTGTCGGTATGAAAATATCCAAATTGTTTTTGAAATTAACGGCGAACCGTTTGTCACCCGGGAAACGTTGATCAGGGACCCAGGGTTTAAAGTGATTACAGATTCAACAGAACATGGTGTTCCCCCAGTATTCACTAACCTAACCACAGGGCAAACATTGACCGTGCATCAAGTCCATTTAGAAGAACAGCTTACAGAACCTCCCGCTCGATATAGCGAAGCGGATTTGCTCGGTCTCATGGAAAAATACGGTCTCGGGACACCTGCAACTCGCGCAGAAATTATTGAAAAAATCGTTTCATCAGAAGTAGTGGAGCGAAAGCATGGCAGATTTTTTTCTACCCCGAAGGGTCGCCAGCTCATCCAACTTGTTAATAAAGAACTGCGGTCACCGGAACTGACCGCGCGCTGGGAAAAAGAACTGGAATTAATCGCCAGAGGAAAGGCCGATCCACAAGTCTTTTTGCAAAAAATCCGCCAGCAAACAAGAAAATACGTTCAAGAAATAAAAGCAAGTGATAAAACATATAAAGCAGCAAATTTAACCGGAACGAAATGTCCGGAATGCGGATCTTATTTGAAAGAGCGAAACACGAAAGAGGGCCGGATTCTCGTGTGTGCGAATTTTTCCTGTTCCTATCGGAGACGGAAAGATCCTCTTCTTTCCAACCAGCGCTGTCCACAATGTCGCCAGCGGATGGAAATCCATGATGGAAAAGCAGGAAAATATTATCAATGCCGCAGCTGCAATATCATTGAAAAAAGCGAAGCCAAGCAAAAAACCGTGAATAAACGCGAAGAACGGAAACTCATTCAAAAATACCAGAAAAAGGATGAACCTTTCGGCCTGAACCTCGGAGAGCTCCTGAAGGCGGCGCTGGAACGAGAAAAAAATAAATGATTTCTAGCAAAAAGCCAAATGAAATAAGAAGATCTCTATAAAAAGCACCGAATATATGGAACAAAAAATTTAACCGTTCCATAATTCGGTGTTTCTTTTTATTTATATGATGAGCCTTCCCGGAAAGTCAGGTGCGATGTTCTCTTGAATCATTTAAGGAAACTATATATTTAGTACGTATTTCACCAGGTCTGATCAAGATGATCGGCATAAAACGATATTGCTTTCGCATACTTTTCGATCCAAGGATCATCGTTTATTGCAACGGCGATTTTGAGTAACATCGCCATCGCTTCCTTATGTTCCCCTAAATGATATAAAGTCATGGCTAAAAATAATTGCAAGGCCCTGTTCTCCGGAAATTCCTTTAAACCCGTTAAAAGAACGTTTTTAGCCTCGTGATATTCCCCGATGGCCCGGAGACTGCTTCCGAGCTGGATAAAAGCCTCCTCACGGTGTACACCCGTTATCTTATTTTTAAGCGCACCTTGATAATAGGAAATGGCCTCCCGTTCCCGTCCAAGTGCATCATAAACCGAACCTAAATAAAACTGGATGAGCGGATGATTCGTATGCGCCTTCTCCAGTTTTTCAAGTAATTCCCCGGCCCTAGTATACTGCTTTTCAGCCATCAATCTCTTGGCTTCTAACAATCGTTCCTCCCCTTTATCTGTCGTGAACCATTCTCTCCTCTCCCCAAATGAATTTACCGATCGGTTACAAAATTTTTCTTTCCCCACGAAAGATCATGAAACGAACAAAAGTGAATAGCGATATCCTTAATCCATCATTTACTTGCGAGCAGGGGCTTTCTATAGAGCATATCGGGAAAGCTCTTTAATACCCTTTGGAAAGTCTAGTAACTTGATAGGAATGTTTACGCCTTCTAGAAGCTGATCCTGCAATGCGTATGGATTAACGAATTTCCGCAAAAAAGTCCCGGACAGCACGAACAACGGCGGAACTTCCTTCCTGTTCCACACCTTCCATCATCATGACCACAAGCACATCCTTATCGTCGGTATCGTACGCGACAAACCAGCCGTTTTCTTCTCCTTGTTCTCCTTGCGCAGCTTTAGCCAGTTCGGCTGTCCCCGTTTTTCCTGCAAGTGAAAGCCCGGGAATATCGGCCAGCCTTCCCGTTCCGTTTGGATTCGCAACCACCTTTCGCAAACTCTCGGCGATGATTCCTGTATTTTCTGGTGAGACCACTTTTTCCTTCCAAAACTGGCCTTTTGCTTCTTCCTGCAATAAAATAGGTTGAATCATGCTGCCGTCATTGACGAAGATCGTGAACGCACTGGCTAGATGAACAATATTCATCTGTACTTCACCCTGACCGTATCCAGAATCGGCGAGCAAAATTTCATCATCAAGTTCACCGCTGTTGGATATTTGTGATGACTCGAGCGGGTACGTAAAGGGAATCTTTTCAGCAAAGCCAAATCGTTTTAAACCGCTTATAAACCGGTCCGCGCCAAGTTCCAGGGCGGTTTGCGCAAAGAAAATGTTATCGCTTAAAACGAGCGCATCTTGTAAATTCACGGGACGGCCCGGGTCTGTGACTCTGGTAATCTTATAACCCCCCCAGGAATCATCCTTTTGCCATTGATCTCCCTGAATATCTCTCGTATGTTCAGGGTCGATCGTCCCCGTTTCCAGGCCAATCGCCGCAACGAGGGGTTTGATGACCGAACCGGGAGTGTGCGGGTAAACGAATCGGTTCAATAACGGATCGTTGGGCTCGTCAGCTAGTTTTTGTCTTGCCGCGGCGGTCATAAACATATATTCGTTAGGGTCAAAGGATGGACTCGAAACGAGGGCGAGAGTTTCCCCGGTTTGTGGATGGATGGCGACTGCTGTTCCACCCTTCCCGGCGAATTTTGCGAATAACAAACGCTGCATCTCACTATCGATCGTCAACCGGATGTCTTCGCCCGGTACAGCCTGTTTTTCCGCAATGGGGATCGTCGCACCGTCCGGTTTTTCAATATAGATCGTCGCACCGGATTCCCCTCTTAATCGTTCTTCCAATAACTGTTCAAGGCCCCGTTTCCCGATTACATCTCCAGCACGGTACCCCTCATTTTTTTCTAGATCTTCGGCGGTAACTTCATCTACATAACCGATTAAGTGTGCTCCGGCTTCGGCTAGAGGGTAAACCCGGGCTTCCGTCGTATTCACTTGAACCCCCGGAATCTCGAGAACTTCATCGATCAATGCCTGGTTTGTTTTCGGAACTCTTTTAATCGGTACGAAAAAATGCGGCTGGACCCAACTTGCGGATAGCTTTTTTTCGATATCTTCTACAGATAGCCCTAATTTCTCGGCCAGATCATGAATGATCCTGTCTTCTTGCCCTTCCATCTTTTCTGGTACTAGCCCCACTTCATACACTTCACCGTTGATCGCCAGACCGTTACCGTGACGATCGAAAATTTCGCCCCTTGGTGCCTTTTCGATGCGCAAGCCCACCCGGTCGCCGCTTTCCATCCCGGCAAAAATATAGCCCGGGTGCCAATCGACAAACCAGTTCGTTTCTTCCTCATCTTCCACCTTGATCAACCGCGCCACCTGTTCGAAGTGAACCGGACCGGCGATCGTATTCATCGATACGGTGAAAGGAAAAGAGACTTCCTCTCCTTCGACATCAACCTCTTCCGGCGGTTCGAACGCTACTTGCAAGTCGGTAACTTCCAAATCCGCGTAGATCTTTTCATACCGGCTGACAAATTCTTCCTCCGAAACCATTTCCTTTGCAGAATCGGTTAAAAAAGGATACATCGCTGTAAATTCACGCTGGTTCCAGAGCTCCACGTAGTCCTGGAATACATCCTCCGGACCTCGTTCATCATTTTGGCATCCTGCGATAAACAGGGATACTGAAAGAGCAATTATAAATAATAGGAACTGCCTTCTTTTCATTTTACTCCCCCCGGGACATGGTTTTTTACTGTTTTTCTCGATTGAGAGCCCGCGATATAGCTCCGCGTTTTTGAAATGGAGATCTTTATCATTCACTTGCCATGGGATCGATTCGTATATAGGAATCGACCACAGTCACCGGAAATACATAAAACTTTCTTTTCTGGATAAAATATCCAGTAAAAGGAAGCAGGTGAATCATCTTGTTACACTTTATGGACTTGTCCGTTCTCGTTTTCTATTTCACGATTTATGCGTTTTTGGGATGGCTGTTGGAAAACATTACAAGCCTGGTTGCGAGGAGAAATTTCTTTAAGGTCAATTTTTAGCTGGGACCTTTCAAGCCGAGGTACGGAATTGCCCGGTTCTAATATTGATCTTTCTCAGAGCAAATTCATCGTGGATAGCGGTGATCGTATTATGCTTGTTAATCCCTACGACCGTAGAATATCTTAGCGGTTTTCTTCTGGAAAAGATGTCGAGAAGAAAATGGTGGGATTATTCGCACAAACCGCTAAATTTTTGAGAATATATTTGTCTTTCCTATTCGATCTGCTGGCTCATCCTATCATTGATCAGTTTGCACTTGATCCAGCCGGTTCTAAATCTATTTTACACCCACATTCAATCGATCTGGTCCCTAGTATCTCCTTTCATCTTCATCTATGTTATCGTTGAGACGGCCTTCGCTAGCAAACGCCATTATCACAAACGAACGACCTTCAGCGAGCAAACAACTTGAATATATAGATCGAGCCAAGTCAGTAGTTTTTCCTGGTTCACCATCGGTCAAAACGTTCCTCTTCAACAAGTACTTGTAAATCGTAACTTGTGATCGTGATAATCGAGTAGTCACGGGTTTCGGCATAATATTCCGCCTGCTCTTTTATAAATTTTGGCGAACCCGCATATTCGTCATCATATACGAGGAGAAGGGCATCGGAGTTTCGTATTAAAAATCGATCTTTCGCCCGATATTGCCACGGCCCCTCATAGGGCCGATTCGTAATACACCGGTGATAATCGGCATGCAATAGCAGTTCATGATATTTTTCCTGAAGATGTTCCTTCCACCGTTTTTCTTGATCGCAGAAAGGGGGAAGGACCGCGTATTTCAAATGGGGATACTCTTCCTGAAGATCAATGACCACCTCGAGCGCCCACATTTCTACCCCTGGTTGCCCGCTTGTGATGACCCATTCCAGCCCCTCCTGCAGCAGATGTTCTAGTTCTTGCCCAATCGCTTTCTTAACATAGTCGATTCCGGGATGGTTTTCATGGAATATTCCCAATTCATGGGGTTTATACCCAGAAACAACGAGACGTTTGATCATATTAATCCTTCCTGTATGGTGATCGGTCATTTGTCCTATTATTATCGCACAACTCCGCCGATTTTTCTTAGTTTTTGGACGATCTTATCGTTATACCAACATTAATGATATCCCTCTGCTTAATAGTCAATCATGGATTTATATGTTTTCAAGGATTTTGTACCGTCAAATCGCAGTTTTTTTCATAAAGTGATAATGAGGTATTATTAAGTACCTCACAAATCGATTACAAAGGGGAGGTTCTCATATGAGCTTTGAACAAAGTGGTGGCTACGGCGGTTCAAACTTTGCCTTGATAGTCGTGCTGTTCATCCTATTGATTATCGTCGGAACGGCTTTTTTCCGGGGATATTAAAGAACGTGCTTGTACACTAAAAAAACGCTTGTGGATCTGATCCCAAGCGTTTTTCGCTAAATTTTGCCTATCGCGTGTGGTAAAGACGCTCCCGATAAAGACGAAAAAAGAAATGAATCTTGCCTGCTAATAGAAAGAGAAGGGCACAGAGCGCAAGATAAAAATAAAAATCCGGTCGATAGAAATAATAGTGGAAAAGTCCGATGGCCAGGATGCCCAGCGCCAAAAGGAGGAGTTCCGAGATAAATGCCAGGACAATGAAAATGAAATAGCCCCAAACAAATTGCGGATATTTTTGGCGATGAACCCTCATGCCCTCCCAAAACCATTCCATCATTTTCGCTCACACTCCCTTAGGACACTATTAAAGATTATGCCCGAAGGGATAAATAATTACCCGTTCTTTAAGCAAAATTAAATTATTGTGAAGTATGGAAAGGAAATGTAGGAATCGATAAAAGAGGGGGCGTATATGATTCGCTTTGAAGGACAGATGATCACCGGTACTTTTGATGAGGCGGGAAAAATTTATACCCTCGAGCAGGTGAAACACTTAACAACGAGAACGGTTCTCCATAAGGAGCAATTAGAGAAAATCTGTAAATATCTGGAATACCGTCGTGGTGAAGCGAACCAAATTCTCTCTTTAAATGATCAAATCTTGCTCTCCCTTTCCAAAGAAGAAATAGCCCAGTTAATCGAAGATTTACATTCAGTTCAAAAATTTTATAGTGAAAGGAATCAATTGTGAAAACGATAACAAATTCTGCCATAAAAAACCTTTAGCAATAAGCTAAAGGCGCAAACCGATTATTGTAACCAGGGCGGACGCATATAGGGGAGCTTTCGGAAAGATTCTTCCTTCATTTTTTCCTCTTTGAATTTCTCTAACGTACGTTGCAATTCCATATTTTCCTTTTTTAATTGATGAATGATGTTAATCAATTCTTCCTGGCTCATTTTTTCATACTGTTTATCTTGCACCGCAATCCCTCCTTTTCGTATTGAATTCCCGTGAAAACCTCATGACCCAACAATAGCACGACACTTGAATCCATATACAAGGTCCGTCTCACTATTAAGAACGAATTCTCGAGGGATGCTGCTTATCACAAGATGATCCATCGATCAACATGCACATATCTTTTACGGTTTTGTTCCTCAATATTATTTTAACAAAGATTCCGCATTTTGTTAATCCGGCAAATATTGATTCATTTTTTGTTTCCCGGTGGCACACTATTCCTTATTTTTTAAGTACACGCCTTTTTCTTCATCGTATGTAATGACCATGTCGACCATACCGACGAACAGGCCATTTTCCACCACACCGGGAATTAAATTTAATTGCGTTTCGATCTCTTCGGGATTGGGAATTTCACGGAAATGGACGTCTAAAATGTAGTTACCATTATCCGTAATAAACGGGTTATTCCCTACTGTTCGTAAATGAGGCTTACCCCCAAGCTTTTCAATATGTCTTGCCGTCATCGTATACCCGAAAGGTATGACTTCAACAGGCAAGGGGAAACTGCCGAGGGTGGGAACATTTTTCGAAGAATCGGCAACAACGATGAATTTCTCAGCGGCACGGGCGATAATCTTTTCTCTAAGTAAAGCCCCACCGCCCCCTTTTATAACATTCAAATAAGGATCGACCTCATCAGCACCATCGATCGCAACATCAATTTTCTCGACTTTATCCAAAGTAGTTAAAGGGATTCCCAACTTTTTGGCCAATTCCTCGGTCTGTTTGGATGTTGGAATTCCTTGTATTTGCAGACCTTGTTTTACCATTTCACCGAGTTTTACGATCGTGTAATAAGCGGTAGAACCCGTCCCTAAACCAACGATCATTCCATCTTTTACATACTCTACAGCTTTTTCACCGACTAATTGTTTTTCGTTCATAGACTCTCCCTCTTTTATGTCATGATTTCCATAAAAATTAGCATTGATTACGAATGACAAAGATCAAAAGTTATGCCCGATCGCCCATAGGGGACGTTTTTCTATCGAAAAATATCCTTTACTTGTAAACCTTTTATCAAAGACCTTCGAGCCAGCCATGATCATAATATCACAATAAACCTTCTTAGCGGGTCATACAAGAGTTTCTGGTGACTTTAGATAACTTCTCCGAACCATTAATCCCTTAAATCTTCAACCAAAGTAATAAGTTTTTGATCGATAAGTCAACTTCGGGTATATATTTACTCCGCCTGATATATCGTAAAAAATACAAATAATTCTTCACATCCCGAACCGCCTGATAAAAATCAACTTCTTTCGAGTTCCTGCACTGGTAGCGGATATAATCGTACAATACCTTTTCATCGATAAACTCTATGTACCAAATTTTGGTTTTTGTCAAAATGTATGTAAAGATTCGCTCAAGCGATGCCTTTATTTCATGATCTCTGATTGTGTGATCATGGATATGGAATTGTTCGACCAACAATAGTTGACGTGATTTCTCTTTCAAGGATTGCAAGCGAAAATTCCCCCTCTATAACCCTTGGCAAAAAACATTTTAAAGGAATAAAACTATCATAACCGTTGATAACTCTTATGAAAAGAATGTCTCATTCTGAAAATATTCATATATGCTGGCGACCAACGCTGGTCTTATGAAGCGTTTCCATTTTTTTCTATGTATAGTTTATCACGTATTGAGTTTTTTGGCTAACATGAGCCATTTCTTAAAAAATACCATTCCCTGAATGTTCGTTTGCCTGAGTTTTGAATCTTCAAAGTGATGACAGCATCATGAATGAGGAGAACCCGTAACGATTTTACGGTACAGCTGGTTCATCACTTCGGAAAAGACGATGCCCAAAGCGATCGCACCGGCTACCAGCAATACTTGCGCTGATAATTCAATCGCCGTGCTATACTGATTTAGAACAAAATGTTTCATTGCGTCATAGGCCGTTCCCCCCGGTACAATAGGTATAATTCCGCCAACGGTGAATATGATCACGGGGGCTTTAAATGTTTTTGCGAATACATGGCTGATCAATGAAATGAAAAAGGAGGCAAGGAACGAAGCGGAAATCACTTCCATTCCTTCATTTGCGGCAGAAAAGTAAATGATCCAACCGATCATTCCGACAAAACCGCAATGAATTAAAGTTTTCTTCGGTGCATCAAAAAGAATCGCAAAACCAATGGAGACGAGAAAACTTGATAATGCTTGAACAAACATAGGTATCCGCCTTTCATGACTACTCCCCTTATTTTTTAGCGGGAAATCGTCGTGGAGTTTTTCACTTTAAAAAATGAAGTACGATCGCTACGCCCGACCCGATGGCAAAAGCTGTTAACACCGCTTCCGTTCCTTTAGAAACACCGGATACTAAATGCCCAGCCATCAAATCGCGAATCGCATTGGTAATTAATAGACCGGGAACTAAGGGCATGACCGATCCGATGATGATTTTATCCATATGGAGACCGAACCCAAAATAGATGGATAAATGGGACAAGATACCGATTAGTATGGAAGCTGTAAATTCCGCAAAGAATTTCAAACGGGTCAGATGATTTAAAATAATAAATGCAAAATAGCCGATACTACCGATCAAGAGCCCCGGTAAAAAATCTTCCCAGCTTCCTTTAAATAAAATGACGCAAAATCCGCTGAGCGATCCGGCGGCGATCACTTGCAACCAATCCGGATAAAAAGCCCCCTCCCGATAAATCTGTTGTAAGCGGGCATACGCATCTTCCAGCGTCCATTTCCCCATGGATATTTCACGGGACAGCTGATTGACCAGTGCGATTTTATTCAAATTCGTTCCCCGTTTATCAACCCTTTTAATGATCGTTTTCGTAGTTAATTCTCGATCGATAGAAAAAATGATGACGGTCGGGGCTACGTAACTTTCCGCGGTTTTCGCTCCAAAGGCATAGGCGATGCGTAACATCGTGTCTTCTACCCGATACGTTTCCGCACCACTTTCCAACATGATCTGCCCGGCAAGCATGCAGAGCCGGCTTACTTCGATTTCTTGTTTATTGATTGTTCCCACCCTCCAATCATTCATTTCATTCCTCATCCAATGGAATAGGTCCATTCTGTCAAATAAGATGATATAGTAAAAGCGGCAAAATGAAAAGGACTTTTCCCGTGTTCGTGATTTTTGTTTCATGCGTTACCATGTGTACGATCCCGTCGCTTTTAACACGAATGATCATTATAAGCTCTCTAATTCATTATCAGTTTTTCATGACGAAAAAATTCCCGAGTCGGCTAGGTACTTTGGTTCCCTTGGTGATAGAGTTATAAAAACTATCCTGAAAACAGGAAACAAAAAGGCAGCAAAACAATTAATTGCCTTGCTGCCTTTTTTGCTCTTCCTTCTTCTTCATGACCTTCAAACGGAAAAAGTCTTCCCGCTCCTTTTCTTCGAGTACTTCTGAGATCATTTTTACGATGGCCGTATATTTAGGGATCTGGATATTTTCTAAAGCGTTCGCTCGTTTTTGCGTTTTCTTGATTTCTTTGGCCAGTCGATAAACACTCGTTTCAATTTCCGCTAATTCTAATATCGCGTATTTCACTTCCCGAAAACTTTTAAAGGCTGTATCCATTGCCGCATTCGTCTCATAAAAACTATATGCGGGATCCCCCGGAGCATCTATATATTTGATTACCGGAATCTCAACACCCATCACGCTTCTATACAATAGCTCAAAATCGCTATCTTCCTGAATATTTTCCGCGATACTAGCGACAGTGGCCAGACCCATCGTCAGATTGGCCATCATTAACGCTTCATAGGCCTTTGCAAAGGATTCATGAATTCTGTTTTGTACATCCCGGGCCCGATCGATCAGCCCCATCATTTCCCGGATCAGGACATTTCGCTTTTTGTCAAGCAACTCATAACCGTTTTTTGAAAATTCCAGTGTCGCTTGCGCATTCAACAAATTGGCCTTCGTCGGTGCGATATTCCCTTCCATCTCATCACCCCCGGTACTTTTCCTCGACGATTTTCGGATCGATCCGATTCAGTTCCTGTTTAGGTAAAATCGAGAGGATTTCCCAGGCTAAATCTAGAGTTTCCTCGATATCCCGTTCTTCGTTAAAATCTTGCTTTAAAAAGCGGTTTTCGAAAGCACGGCCAAATTCCAAATACTTTTGATCAAGTTCTGACAGCTCTTCTTCACCGATTACCTGAGAAAGAGCAAGTACTTCCTGGACTCTCGAATAACTGGCAAAAATCTGGTTCGCCACATCCGCATG
>CALKAK010000058.1 GCA_937983015.1 uncultured Bacillaceae bacterium
AACGAGGTGAAAGAAGGGCATAGAAAATTTAGTCCGCTACAGTCCATACGACGCGATCTCTGAAGAAAATAAAAAACGCCCCGCCGAGAAAACTCGGCAGGACGCGCACACCCAGCAATCAATTCACTTGACTTCATTTTACCGAAGTATTCAGGCTATTTTCCCGTCACGTTTGCGGCAGGAAAATAGCTTTTTTTCATGTAGCAACTATAAATTGGGAAATCAGGGGATGAGCCAATAATAGAAGCGAATAGAAAAAGATATGTTCTGAGTAGAATGTAAGATAGGATAAATTTTTGTACGAAATAGATTATTTTTACAAGGGAAAGGAGTTTTTCATGAAAAAGATCGCGTTAACGGGAGCAACCGGGAAATTGGGTTCCTTAGTCGTACAATTTTTATTAGAAAAAGGTGTTCCGGCAAAGGATATTATAGTGATCATTCGTAATGAAAAAAAGGCGGCGGATTTTAAACGGTTAGGTCTTGAAGTTCGTATCGGTGACTATGACAATCTAGATTCCTTGCACCAAGCTTTTCGTGATTTAGAACAGGTCCTTTTTATATCCAGTCCTTCGGCCGATGACACACACCGTATTCATCAACATGCGCATGTGGTTGAAGCGTTACGGGATGCACAAGTGGAACATATTATATATACAAGCTTGGCGTTTGCGGAACGGATGTCCATAGGTTTGGAACATGTTCATCTCGCTACAGAACATTTGATCAAAACCACAGGAATTCCCCACACGTTTTTAAGAAATGCCTTTTACATGGATATGCTGGTCAATCCGGGTTTACAAGAGGTTGTTGAGGTGGGAGAACTAATTTCTTCCACGAATGACGGCAAAATAAATTTTGTCATGCGGTCCGATCTGGCGCAAGCGGCAGCCACAGTTTTAATGGATGGAAAGGAGCATGAAAATCGGAGTTATGAGTTGGTGAATCCCGCTCCTTTTACATTTACAGATTTGGCAGCGGCCCTGTCCAGGAAATTTGACAAAAAGGTTCAGCACCGCGATCTTTCACCGGAGGAGGCTTTTGCCTACTTTGTCAAGACAGGAACCCCACCGGAGGCAGCCGATTTTATTGTCCATCGGTTGCATAAAGCGATTTCTTACGGCGAATTTAGTTACGCTTCCGATGATTTAGAACGATTAATAAAGAGGAAACCAATGACCTTTCTCGATGTGGTCATAGAGCTCTAAAAGGAATCAATAAATGGTTTAAAAATGCTCCGTTGTTCATATTCCAGTAAAAAATCTATGGTAAGATATTAATGTTCATCTTAGCACATGGAAGGAGCATCGTTTTACATAATGTTATCATTACTCAATATAAGAAAAGTATATCAAACGGGTGATTTTACCCAGGTTGCCCTGGATTCGATCAATTTACATTTTCGTGAAAAGGAATTTGTCGCCATTCTCGGTCCAAGCGGTTCAGGGAAAACGACCTTTTTAAATGTGGTCGGTGGTCTCGATCGCTATACGAGTGGCGATTTACTCATAAATGGACAGTCGACAAAGAAATTTACGGATCGTGACTGGGATAGTTATCGAAACAATAGTATCGGTTTTGTTTTTCAGAATTACAATTTAATCCCCCATTTATCCGTGCTGGATAATGTCGAATTAGGCATGACCTTAAGCGGGGTCTCTGCGAAAGAAAGGCGCAAGAAAGCCCTAGATGTTTTGCAACGGGTCGGTTTAGCCGATCATGTAAACAAGCGTCCGAATCAGCTTTCCGGTGGACAGATGCAGCGGGTAGCGATCGCCCGGGCATTGGTCAATGACCCGGATATCATTCTCGCCGATGAACCGACCGGTGCCCTTGATTCGAAAACGAGTGTGCAGATTCTCGAGTTGATCAAGGAAATCGCAAAAGATAAACTGGTCATCATGGTGACGCATAATGTGGAATTAGCCGAACGATATGCTGATCGAATTATCCGTTTTAAAGATGGACAGGTAATTGCCGATTCCCATCCACTAGATGAACTCGGTACCAATAAGCCATATACGCTCAAACGGACGAGTATGAAGTTTTTTACGGCTTTGAAACTTTCTTTTAATAATATCTGGACCAAAAAGGGGCGAACGTTTCTTACAGCTTTTGCTTCCAGTATCGGTATTATTTTTATCGCGATCGTGCTGGCCATCTCAAATGGATTCAATAAAAAAATCGAAGAATACGAGTATGGCGCTTTGTCTACGTTCCCGATTACGATTACGCAATCGACTATGGAACTTGATGATGAGACGATCAAGGAATTGCGAAAAGAGGGCCATGGGAAGAGCGATGAAGAAAAAACGTATCCTGATGTAGATGAGGTCTACCCCTATGAACGCGTCGAAGAGAAAATCACTCACGAAAATCATATCGATGAAAACTATGTTCGTTACCTAGAAAATATGAATCCGGAATGGGTTGTGGGAATCCAATACGTACGTGCGGTACGTATGAATTTGTTGAAAAAAGATGGTGATACGGCAACCTTGGTCGATACATCGCGTGGATTTACAAGTTTTCCCAAATCCCTTGATGGCGATGCCCCGGATTATCTGATGGAACATTATGATGTGCTCGCAGGGAAATATCCGGAGAAGTGGAATGAGCTGGTTCTTGTCGTAGATGAACAAAACCGAATCGACAAAAAAGTGCTTGAAAATTTTGGATTATTAACTGATGAAGAAGCCATTTCCTTCGATGAGATAATCGGTAAAGAATTTCGGATCGTTTTGAACGATGATTTATATGAGGAAAGAAACGGGTTTTTCACGATTAATGGAAATCCCGATCATTTAACGGATCTATATAATATGGACTCGTCATTACCCATTGAGGTGGTCGGCGTATTACGGCCGAAGAAAACGGTGGAGTTTCCCGTCTTACAACCGGGATTCGTTTACTCCGATGAACTGGCTACGAAAATCATCGAGGATGCCCAAAATTCGGCAATTGTAAAAGCACAAAAGGATGCGGAATATAATGTTTTAACAGGTGAAGCTTTTGACTTAACTCAGGAAGAAGGGAAAAAACAACGGGAGATGATCCTGGCTGCTCTTGGTGCATCAGAAGTTCCCCAGATGATCTCCATATATCCACGGAATTTTGAGGCGAAAGATCAAGTTCTGTCCTACCTGGATGATTATAATACAGGAAAAGCGGATGAAGAAAAGATCATATATAATGATCTCGCTCAAACGATTACCGAAATGTCTGGGCGCATTTTGAATGGAATCACTGTCGTTCTCGTTAGCTTTTCCGCGATTTCTCTCATTGTCTCGGTGATCATGGTCGGAATCATCACATACATTTCCGTCCTGGAACGGACAAAGGAAATCGGAATTCTCAGGTCGCTTGGAGCCAGGGAAAAAGACATCACCCGGGTTTTCAATGCAGAAACCTTTATCATTGGTCTGTCTTCCGGTATTCTTGGGATTTTAATTGCTTATTTAGCACTACCATCCTTAAATCAACTCCTTGAAAGATTTACCGATCTTGCTGATATTGCCGCTTTGCATCCGGCCCATGCTGTGACGCTCATCATTGTCAGTCTGACCTTGACGGTTCTCGGTGGCTTTATTCCAGCCAAAATAGCGGCCAAAAAAGATCCGGTTGAGGCTTTACGAACTGAATAAAAAGGAAAAAGATCCTCGGGAACTTTTTTTCCGGAGGATCTTTTTTGTGATATAGAAATGATTGAAAAATTTATAAAAAAGTAATTTTATTCACAAAAATCTTCCTTGATTTATGGTATGGTATTTATAAAAGGTGATTAGATTGGTATGAGGGAGGGGTTGCGTGACAACGCGAAAATTAAATAACGGGCCGAGGATTCAACAAAAAAGGAAATTGTTGCGCGAATGATTGAGTTTTATTGCCAAAAAAAGTATAAAAAGGAAAATCTTTGAAATGAATGTGCCAGACTGAAAAAATATGCTTGGGTTCGTCTTTCCGTCTGCCGGTTCGGTGAAGAAAAACCGGCCTGTTCTAATTGTAGTGTCCATTGTTATAAAACCGGAATTCCGTGAAAAGATTAGACGGGTCATGCGTTATAGTGGACCATGGATGTTTTTGCGCCATCCGCTTGACAGTGTCAAGCACTTATTATTCAATAAATAATTCTTTACATTCCGCTTTTTTTAATTAGAATTATATTCACCATACATATCAAGAGGTGAATACAGTCCATTGAGAATTAAAAAAGTATTAAATAATAACGCTGCAATCGTCGTGGACGATGGACAAGAAAAAATTGCCATCGGTCCGGGCATCGGTTTTAATAAAGGGAAAAACGATATTGTCTCCCCCCAGAAAATCGAGAAAATATTTGTGTTAGAAGAAAAAGATAAACTTGAACAATTGTTACGCCAAATTCCCCAGGAACATTTTGATATAAGTGAAGAAATTATCAGTTATGCAGAAAAAACATTAAATGTTTCCTTAAATGAACACATTCACCTCGTTTTGACCGATCACATCTCGTTTGCGATTCAAAAAGCGCAAGAAGGGCTCAATATCGAAAACAAATTACTGCATGAAATCAGGATTTTATACCCAGAGGAGTTCGCAATCGGTCAATGGGCCATCCAGCACATTAAACAAACCCTTGGTGTGGAACTTCCGGAAGATGAAGCAGGCTTCATTGCCATCCACATTCATACGATGAAACCCCACAGTAATAACCTACAACAAACATTGAGAACGACAACGATATTGCAAGAGATGATGCATGTAATCCAGGAAGAAATTGGCTTTCGCCTGGATGAAAATGATTGGTCCTATCAACGTTTGATGATACATCTACGCTTTGCCCTAACCAATAATCAAACGAAACATCATACATTAGATGAAGAAATGCTTTTTATGATCAAACGAAAATATTTATTTTCCTACCAAATCGCTCGACGTGTGGTGCAAAAAATTTCTTCTCGCTTTAACATTTCGATTCCAGAACAAGAAATCGGTTATATCACCTTGCATCTCGAACGGTTGCGCCAGAACCACCTTCACGAAAAAAACTAATTAAACATCGAGTAACCTTGGTTTTAAAGAGACGTCATTTTTATAAATATGGAGAAGGTGAAGGAAAGCGTTTTCAAATTTTATTGTAAAATGGTTGCAAAAATGATAAAATAAGTTTAGAAAAGAATATGCACTCATGTGACTGATTCGATCAGGCATGGTGGTTTTGTGGCGGGACTTGTCCCGTTACTCCATCATGCCTTTTTGGTTTTTCACCGCTTCTTTCGTGGGAAATACGTTAAATGGGGAGGTGGTCTAAACATAAAATCTCGTTCCGGAAGGCAGGATAAGGTTAAGGAAAAAATATGAATGGAGGTATGGCAAAGATGAAATGGTTGCAGAGACTGGGACGTTCGTTGATGCTTCCCGTTGCGGTATTACCGGCCGCGGCCTTGTTGACCGGTATTGGTTACTGGATTGACCCGGCTGGTTGGGGTTCGGGGAATGCCGTAGCCTCATTCCTCATATCCGCCGGAAACGCGTTATTGGCAAACATACCGGTGTTATTTGCGGTTGGTGTTGCCCTGGGGATGGCTAAAGAGCGCGATGGTGCTGCTGGCCTGGCAGGTCTCGTATCCTTCTTGATCGTTAAGACAGTTCTTGACCCGTCGAACGTTGCCAATTTACAAGGAATAGAAGTTGATGCGGTTAACCCGGCATTTGGAAGTATTAGTAATGCATTTATCGGAATCATCTCTGGTCTTGTTGCAGCTTATTGTTATAATCGTTTCCACAATGTTCGTTTGCCGGACTGGCTAGCCTTCTTTAGCGGTAGACGTTCGGTTCCGATCATGTCCGCCGTTATCATGTTGGCCGTTTCCCTCGTGTTATTGTTTGTATGGCCAGTTGCTTACTCCGGTCTTGTTGCTTTCGGTACTGCTATCAGTAAACTCGGTGCCTTCGGTGCCGGCTTATATGGATTCTTTAACCGTCTGTTGATTCCAACAGGTCTGCACCATGCTTTGAACTCGGTATTCTGGTTTGATACGATCGGAATTAACGATATCGGTAAATTCTGGGCTAGCGAAGGTGTAAAAGGTGTTACCGGTATGTATCAGGCGGGATATTTCCCGATCATGATGTTCGGTTTACCGGGTGCGGCTCTCGCCATGTACCATACGGCAAAACCGGGAACGAAGAAGAAAGTGGCCGGTTCACTGCTCTTCGCTGCAGCATTCGCATCCTTTGTAACGGGTGTTACCGAACCGATCGAGTTTTCCTTCATGTTCTTAGCACCAGCATTGTATGTCGTTCATGCCTTGTTAACCGGATTGTCTTTGATCATCGCTTCCTTATTCCACTGGACAGCCGGCTTTAGCTTTAGTGCCGGGGCCATTGACTTTATCCTGAGTTTGCGCGTGCCGATTGCGAATCAGCCGTATATGTTGCTCATACAAGGATTGGTCTTCTTCTTCATATACTACTTCCTCTTCCGTTATCTTATCGTCAAGTTTGACTTGAAGACGCCGGGACGGGAAGATGAGGAATTGGAAGCCGTACCAGGGGCAGCGGTTGACGAAAAGGCTGAACAGTATCGGGCGATGGCCGAACAAATTCTTGAAGGACTAGGCGGCAATGAAAATATCGAGAACTTTGATTTCTGTGTAACCCGCTTACGGATTGACGTCAAGGATATGGATCAAGTCGATTTGGATAAAATTAATCGATCGGGTGTCACAGGTACCCATAAAGTCGGAGATAAAAGTCTCCAGGTCATCGTCGGTACAAATGTCCAATTCGTCTACGATGAAATGATGAAATTATATAAGAAGTGATGGAAACAATAACAACGGGAAATTCCTTAACATGGGGAATTTCCCGTTTTTTGTATCATAGGTGATATTATGATCAGCCATGGATTTGTTTGGCCTTTTCCATATTGACACGGATCGCATCGATGACCGCGGAACGCAGTCCTTTTTCTTCGAGACAGGCGATCGATTCGATCGTCGTTCCTCCTGGAGAACAGACGCTGTCTTTGAGGGCACCTGGATGCATTCCCGTTTCCAGCACCATTTTGGCTGCACCTAAAACAGCCTGTGCGGCGAAAGTATACGCCTGTTTTCGTGACATCCCATGCATGACCGCGCCATCAGCGAGTGCTTCGATAAAAATGTAGGTGAAAGCTGGCGATGAGCCTCCCACGGCAGTGATTATGTCCATTAAGGATTCATCGACAAATTCTACCACACCGAAACTTTCAAATAATGAGCGGAGCTTGTCGCGATCTTCCGGAGTGACCAAAGCGTTCACAGCGATACCCGTGATGCCTTCGCCGACCTGTGCAGGTATATTGGGCATCGCTTTGGCTAATTTGACCGGTCTGTTAAATCGCCTCTCATTTTTCGCAATCGATTCACCGACTGCCACCATAACTACAATCGCATTTTCTTTGAGGACATCCTTTATTTCTGCGATTACTTGTTCATAAGATGCGGAGGTTGTTGTTAAAAAGACGATATCACAGTTTGCCGCAATTTCCCGGTTATCCTGTGTGGTATTAATGTTATATTTCTCTTTTACTTCTTTTAAATTACGTACAGAACGGTTCGATGCAAAAATTTGCCCGGCCGGTAAATAGTTTGAGCGAATGATTCCGCTGATCATCGCCATGGCGATATTACCACAGCCGATAAACCCCACCGTTGTGGTCATGGACTTCCTCCTTTCCGCCTAAAACGTTAAAGTATGAAAATATCCGGTCGAAAAGATTTCCTTGACAACTACAAGATTAAATTTTAGATTAAACAAAAAAGACAGAATAGTCAAATGAAACTAGTGCCCCAGTTCGTTCTTACCCCATAATTTTTAACGTTTGTTGAGGTGGAACCGTTTGTTTGTGAGACTAATGATTCGTTTGGAAGGATTGGCGGTACTTGCGGTTTCTCTATATTTTTTTATGGAAAACAGGATATCAGCTGGCTTTATTTTTTTATATTGTTATTTGCTCCTGATCTTTCATTACTCGGTTATCTGTTAAATAAAAAGGTTGGTACGGTATCGTAAAACTTGCTACACACGGATACATTCCCACTGATTGGAATTGTCATAGCGGCCAACTTAACTAATTCATATCTTTTAGCGTTTGGGCTAATCTGGTGCGCTCATATTGGAATGGACCGATTGCTGGGGGTCGGTCTCAGATATTCGACGAATTTTTCGCGAAACCAATATTCAAAAATTATGAATGATGAAAGGGGAAAAGCTCTAAAATGGAGCGAAAAGAGTGGATGGTAAAAAATTTTTGACGGTTTGCTTACACTGGAAACGAAGATTTAATATTACGGAAAATCATCCGAAATGATGTTTGGGATATTGATCAGGTTGGGGAGGATTCGGAAGTTTTTCGTTACGTACCCCGGGAAACTTAACTGCCATAACGAATACCGGAAAATCCGTGAAGTATATTTTGCGGAGATCTGCTCATGGAAATCTTGTGCCGTGGGGGATTGAATATAAAGAATAGCGAAAATTGATCGATACCATCAATTTTGCTTCCGGGAAATACGTCATAAAAAAATAGAGATCGGGCACGTCCTCGGAGCTAATTATTGAGGAAGGGGGACTGCGAAAGAAGACGCCCGGGCCGTGACCGATTCGGTTTTTTCCAATATGGATTTAATCCGAGTTGAAGGAAGATGCTTTGCGGAAAGTAA
>CALKAK010000059.1 GCA_937983015.1 uncultured Bacillaceae bacterium
ATTTGATTAAAGAAGGGGTCAGTTATCCTAAAGCATATGAACAGGCCATCCGCTCCGTTTGTCAGGAACCGGTCCCCCTTGATTTTACCCGGCCGAATAATATGCTTGGCCTAAACTATGTGAAAGCGATCATGAACGTAAAAAGCCCGATGGTACCGTTTACAATCAAAAGAGCGGGGACAGGTTATCATGATCCGAATTTACCGGACCACGAGATCGCAAGCGCCACCGCAATCCGCAAAAAATTACTGGAAGAAGACGCCAGTATGGATGCCATCAAACCGTATATTCCCGCCTCCACGTTCTCAGAATTACAACGATTTCAGCACGAGTTCAAAACGTATGGTAACTGGGAAATCCTGTGGCCGTATTTGAAGTACGAGCTATTGGTCAAAGACCTAGATGAATTACGACAAATTTATGAAATGGAAGAAGGGTTGGAAGGGCGGATGAAAATGGCCGCTAAAGAGGCTACGTCCTTCCTAAAGTTTATGGAACGGATAAAAACAAAACGTTATACATGGACCCGCTTGCAGCGAGCATCCCTTCATGTTTTGACGAATACGAAAAAAACGAGCATGTTGAAGCGAGGTCAGAAAGCTGAATATATTCGCTTACTCGGGATGAATCGAACCGGGAGGGCGTATTTGAATTTACAGAAAAAAGATCTTACATTGCCGGTCATCTCTCGACTGACAAGAGACCATGCGGAACTCGTTGAGCTGGATATCAAATCCAGTCATGTTTACGCCCTTGCATTCGGTAGCGCTAAGGGGCAAAATCTGATCGAAGCGGAATGGCGCCAACCGCCGATCATATACGATTGAACCTATTTTTCTTCCAAGGACTGGAGGTAAGCCAATGCCTCATCGAAGGTATCCACCGGTACGATTATCATGTCACTGTTGATATTCCGGGCTGTTTCCACCGCCAATTCATAATCGGAACCAGCCCGGCCGTTTTCATTCGGGGCAAAAAAGATTTCCGCTCCCGCCTCAGCGGCGGCAACCACTTTTTGTCTGATACCGCCGATCGGTCCGACTTCACCTTCGGGGGAGATAGTTCCCGTACCGGCGATACGATACCCTTTGGTGATGTCCTCCTCGACGAGCTGGTTATAGATCTCCAGTGCGAACATAAGACCTGCCGAAGGGCCACCGATATCCTCCGTATCAATTTCTACTTGCGGATCGGTGGTCACTTCTTTATCTTCAACTAGAGAAATACCGATTCCCGGTTTGCCGATCTCGGGAATCATTTGCAAAGTCACTTTTTCCTTCCTTACTTCCCCATCCCGAATTAAGGTTAATTCAATCGTTTCTCCCTCCCGGTGCGTTTGCACGTAATTCGTGAATTCGTCCGCCCGTTGCATCATCCGGTCATCCACAGCGATGATGCGATCACCAGGTTGTAAAATTCCTTCCGCTGGACCATCTTCCAGGATCGCCAGTACGTAAATGCCGTTGTATTGGACTTCATAAGGATTTCCCGCTTTAGCGAAAGCAACTTGCAGGGCATTTTCTTGTGATGTTTCCATCATATATAGCTGGCGGACACGATATTCCTCATCACTTTCGTTTTCAGGCCGCACCGCTTCTTCCGGTTCCAATAAATAATAGGGATGGAATTTTGTCATGAAATAAGAAAAAATATTAGCCTTTCCTAGTCGGATCGTCGTCAGCATGAACTCACCGTTCGCCTCACTGCCGTTTTCCACCTCGATCACATCGCTCAATTCCATGGCCATCCCAGGCCGCGATACGTAATAAGGTAAAGGGATGTTGCCGATAAGCGTGATCACTATAGCAATAATTAAAGCCGTAGATAATCGTTTGATCCTTTTTTTCACTAATCTGACTCCTTCCAGTTCGTTAAAAGATGTTTGATCCGCTCGACCTGTGCTCTTGCGGCCTGTTCCCCGGCTTGGATCAATTCCCGTCCCCGTTCAAAGGAAAACGAACCAAAATGAACGACATCGGGGCGAATCATGATATCGGAATGATCTTCCCGATTTTGCACGATTTCCATTTGCATCATATCCATACTTTGCATAATGATATCCACGATGTGGTTCAATTCCGCATTCGTATTCAACCCCGTTACATCCACAGCGATTACAATATCCGCCCCCATCTCCCGCACGATGGATACCGGTAAGCGATCACTGACGGCACCGTCGACCAATAATCGCCCTTTCCACTTGACGGGGACGATGACACCGGGAATGGCCACACTGGCGCGAACAGCATCGGCTGCGTTTCCCTCGGTAAAAACAATTCGTTCCCCCGTGCGAATGTCGGTCGCTACGATCGCTAACGGGATCTTTAACTCTTCAATATTTTTATTATACGTAAAGAGACGGACAAAGTCTCTAATTCGGTTTCCTTCTATAAACCCCATTTTAGGTAGCGTAAAATCGATAAAATACGCCTTTTTTAAGTGCATGGCGATTTTTTCCATGTCGTGAATTGACTGGCCGGCACTGTAAATAGCACCGATCAGGGCTCCGATGCTCGTGCCGGCAATGTAATCCACCGGTATCCCCTCTTCTTCAAAAACTTTTAAAACTCCGATATGACTGAGTCCCCGCGCGGCTCCAGCCCCTAGCGCTAATCCAACGGTTGGACGAGCCAATTTGTTCCCTCCTTTCGCTGGACATTTCCCTTCTGAAACGGATTCACTTTTTTGAACGGGAAGCATGTCTTTTTTTCATGATTTCTTCATAGATTGATAGGGAGTAGATGGTAATCGGATCGAGCAACAAAAACAGACATAAGATGCTGGGACCAGAGGAGGTAATGAACCGTTGCGTTCAAAAATAACTACAGTTGTCTTGGCAGCACTATCCAGCTTCATAGCGGTAGCGATCATCACCCATCCGGACGAAGCCTTAAAAGCTTCACTCCGTGGTCTCGATATCTGGTGGACAGCGGTTTTTCCTGCCCTCCTACCTTTTTTCATCGTTGCCGAATTATTAATTCATTTCGGTGTTGTCCGTTTTATTGGGGTGTTGCTGGAGCCGTTCATGCGACCACTTTTTCGCGTACCTGGTATCGGCGGATTCGTCTGGGCGATGGCCATGGCTTCAGGGAATCCCGCTGGACCGAAAATATGCGTCGACTTGAGAAATAAACATTTATTAACACGTATGGAAGGAGAAAGATTGGTCGCCTTCACAAGCTGTGCCAATCCTTTGTTTATCATTGGGGCGGTAAGTGTCGGATTTTTTGAAAATCCTGCCCTCGGAATTATGTTAGCGCTGGCGCATTATGGGGCGAATATTTTTGTCGGTCTTGTGATGCGGTTTTACGGAAAAGATGAACTAAGTGCAGGACAACCCCTACCCTTTTCCCTGAAAGTCGCTTTCCGGGAAATGCACGAAGCACGCATAAAACAAAAACAACCATTTGGGAAATTGCTCGGTGATGCGGTTAGTGGTTCGGTGCAAACATTACTGATGGTCGGTGGATTTATTATCTTATTTTCCGTCCTCAATCGACTACTTGCTGTCATGCAAGTGACGGATTTCTTTGCAAGTGTAACCGGGGTTCTTTTCACATTGCTCCATTTACCTCTACAATTAGGGAGTCCGTTCATTTCCGGCTTATTTGAAATGACAATCGGCAGTCAATTAGTGAGTGAACTTGTTGATGTTCCTTTATTGCAACAAGCGCTCGTTGTAAGTTTCTTGCTCGCTTTTGGGGGCTTTAGCATTCAAGCCCAGGTGGCTAGTATTCTCGCTCGCTCGGATTTACGTTTTTTTCCCTTTTTCATCGCCAGAATCTTGCAAGGTATTTTTGCCGCTATTATTACTTTATTCCTCTGGCACCCCGTCTATGTCGAACGGTTGAGCAGAGAGTCACAGCCTGTCTGGCTCATGTTCAGCGAACAAAGTTATATGATCAGGGAAAATGTGTTTGCCACGATCGGACCGCCAGTTACGATTAGCTTCCTCTTGATTTATATCTGGCTATATATGAGGCGAAATTTTAACCGCTCAAGCATTTCATAAGAAAAAAGAGGCTAAAACTTGTTACACCGGTCCCAGCCCGGCAGCTAAAGTTTCAGACCTCTTAATCAATTGCATGCTCACTACTGAATGAAGCCGAATTTTTTCTTTAAAGCGTGCGCGACAACTGGCGGGACGAGGTTGCT
>CALKAK010000060.1 GCA_937983015.1 uncultured Bacillaceae bacterium
TCCTGCTGTCTCCCTGTCATCGGTTTTGGGGCCGGACCGATGGTCACCGTCCCCTTTGCCCCACAGCTCATGGAAGTTTTTGACCTTTCTACAACTTTTTTTATTCTCGGTGCCAGCTTTTTCATACTCATGATTTCCGGTGCCCTATATATCGTTCGTCCGCCTGAAGGCTATATGCCGGAAGGAATGAAGAAACAAGTAACGCAGGAATCAAAAACGAAGCGGACAGACCTTGCCCAGCTTACACTTATCGAAGCGGTAAAAACCGGCCGTTTCTATTTATTATGGGTGATGATCTTTATCAATATTTCCGCCGGGATTATGTTGATATCCGTCGCCTCACCCATCGCTCAAGAAAGGGCCGGTATGAGTGTGACACAGGCGGCGACAGTTGTAGCTGTTATGGGTTTATTTAACGGTCTTGGCCGTCTCGGGTGGTCCAGTTTTTCTGACCTCATTGGTAGGGAGAATATGTTTTTAACCTTTTTCGCCGTCCAGCTTGTTTTGTTCTTCCTGTTGCCAAATGTAACCAATGCAATTATTTTCCAATTATTTATGTACTTGATCGTTTCCATGTACGGTTGCGGCTTTTCGTGTTTACCGGCCTTCATCGGTGATATTTTCTGTACAAAACAATTAGGGGCGATTCATGGGGCGATTTTGACCGCCTGGTCATGCGTGGGAATTTTCGGTCCGATGCTCGTTTCCGCAATTTTAGATGCGACAAATAGTTATAATATGACGTTCTACGTATTCGGTGTTCTCCATATCATCGCTTTAATCACTTCTTTATCGATGAAGTGGAACATCAATAAAATCCGTAGTGCACAAGCCGAAATCGACCCTGATGTGGCTTGATGAAAAATGAGAGGTAAAAATTGAGGGCGGATTTTGCCAGTAATACGGTAAATTATCTCATCCCCGGGAGGCGTTTACAGTGACCCGGGATTTTTTATAGCATGATTGTGGACTGATGACCAAAAAATAGTTAACGGACTGAAGCTTGCCGTTTCAGGAACAAATTTTCCCTTGAAAAAAACGTCATTTGTTTATATTATCGGATTAAATCGAACAAAGAGGAGGGACTTCGATGCGGTGGCGAACAAGGGTTACTGAGTTGTTGAATATTAAATATCCGATCATTCAGGGAGGATTAGCCTATTTAGCTTATAGTGAACTTGCAGCGGCTGTATCGAACGCAGGGGGCTTGGGACAGATCACCGCCATGTCGTTACCGAACCCAGAAGCTTTACGTGAAGAGATTCAAAAGGTAAAAAAATTTACGAATAAGCCTTTTGGCGTCAACTTTTCGATTAGTAAATTTGGCCGACCATACGAAAAATTTGTTGAAGTGGTGGTCGAGGAAAAGGTTCCTGTTGTTTCGGTTACCGGAGGTAACCCCGAGCCATTTTTTAAATTGATTGAAGGGGTTCCGATCAAAAAACTAGTCCTCACCGCCTCAAAAAGACAGGCACAGAAAGCGGAGGAACTTGGTGCCGATGCGGTGATCGTCGTTGGACAGGAGGGCGGCGGTCATATCGGTCGGGACGATACGTCGACAATGGTACTCGTACCACAGGTGGTCGATGCTGTAAGTATTCCCGTGATCGCTTCGGGAGGGATCGGCGACGGCCGAGGCTTAATGGCAGCGTTAAGTTTAGGTGCAGAAGGGATCGAGATGGGAACCCGTTTTATCGCAACCCAAGAATGCGTCCACGCCCATCCAGCGTATAAAGAAGCTCTCTTAAAAGGAAGTGAAACGGATACGGTCGTCATTAAACGGTCCATTGGTGCGCCGGGACGGGTAATCCATAATAGCTGGGCGGATACGATCCTCGATATCGAGGAGAAATTCGGTACATATGAAATGTTAAAAACTTATATTTCTGGAGAAGCTAATAAACGATTTATTTATGATGGCCAAACGGAACAAGGTTTCGCCTGGGCGGGCCAGGTAATGGGGCTGATCAAAGATATACCGACGGTAAATCAGTTGATCCGCCGCATGATTAAAGAAGCTGAAATGATTCGAAAACGTTGGGGATAGAAAAATTTCCACACCAAGACTCGCACTGGAGGGAATGTTATGAATTATAGCTATCCACTTTCGCCGGATTGGACTACCGAAGAAGTAACGATGGTCGTTCACTTTTTTGTGTCGGTTGAAGAGGCCTATGAAAAAGGGGTGAAACGCCAGCAGCTCCTGGCAGACTACAAAAATTTTAAAGAAGTAGTTCCATCCCGAAGTGAGGAGAAACGAATTTTCCGTGAGTTTGAAAAAAGGAGCGGTTACTCTGCTTATCATGTGGTGAAAAAAATGTTCGATGAACCCGGGGCAAAAACGATTCGCATGTAGCATCTTTGCCGGGGAAAATAACGTGGAGGTTTGTTTGGAAAAATTACCTGTTAGAAAAAACAATTCGTACGATCAGACCTAGTTTTGTAGTATCATGGAAACAGGTCCTTAACTAGAAATGATGTAACTGTATGAATGGAGGTGCGAGGAACGAGATTCTTTTGCAGATGGTCTGCAAAGGATATTCCTGGTATCTATGAAACAGTATCAAGGAAAACATCAACTCATCGTAGAGTGGCTACACGAAGCGAGAAAACGGATCCTGGACGCACTAACAAAAGATTTTGCGATCGACACGAAGGCGAATAAAAATGATCTCGTGACGGAAGTAGATCGGTTGACGGAACGATTTTTTATCGAAAAGATTCGCAAAAATTTTCCTGGCCATAAAATCCTCGGTGAAGAAGGATTTGGCGATGAATTACAAACAGATGAGGGGGTCATCTGGTTGATAGACCCCATCGATGGAACCATGAATTTTGTTCATCAAAAGCAAAATTTCGCTATCTCCCTGGCCGTTTACGAGAATGGAACCGGGATGGCAGGATACATTTATGATGTCGTTCGTGATGAACTGTATTATGCAATCCGTGGTGCAGGAGCCTTTTATCAGGACGAACGATTACCGCGTTTAACAGATGTTCCCCTGGAAGAGGCCTTGATCGGGATGAACGCACTCTGGCTCGTAGAAAATAAACGGGCAGATCACCGGTTTGTCACACCGCTCGTTCACCGCGCACACGGAATCCGCTCTTACGGCTCGGCTGCACTTGAGCTCGCTTATGTAGCAACAGGAAGACTAAACGGGTACATCTCATTTCACTTGATGCCCTGGGATTATGCCGCCGGGAAAGTGATCGTGGAAGAAGTCGGTGGTGTCGTGACGACGACATCCGGGAAACCAGTATCGATATTAAAGAAAGGATCGCTATTCGTTTCTACCCCGGAGTTACATAAAGAAATTCTTAAAGATTATTTGGCCAAAGCAGAGAAATAAACGATTATTTCAAAACAACGAATATACGAAAGAAACAATAAAAAACTCCACCTTGTGGAGTTTTTTATTGTTCTTCCATTTTTTGAAGTTTTCGTTTTTGGGAAAAACCAATTCCCATAAACAAGAAGAACAGGACAAGAAACAATACGTTCACAAAAACATTATGGAAACTGATGGAAACACCAAGACCGATTAAAGATCCGATGGCACCGATTGCGTAGAATAAAAATCGCCATTGAATGTTTTGCATGAAATCCCATCCTTACCTTTGTTTTTCCATTCATGATGATCATGATCGTGACAAAAAATAATGCCAAGCAAATTTACTCGTTATCTGAAATCATTTTATTAAAATTGAAAAATTATTTCTACTGAGAAGCAATTTGTGGTATACTATTCCGGTCAATTTTGTATGAGAAAGCAGGAGAGATTATGAAAGTACGTGATGATATTCGTAATATCGCTATCATAGCTCACGTCGATCACGGGAAAACTTCCCTCGTTGACCAGCTTTTACGTCAGGCCGGAACTTTCCGCGCCAATGAATATGTGGAAGAGCGGGTGATGGACTCCAGCGACCTGGAGCGGGAACGGGGAATTACGATATTAGCCAAAAACACCGCGGTTCAATATAAGGATACTAAGATCAATATTTTGGACACACCGGGTCATGCTGATTTTAGTGGTGAAGTCGAACGGATCTTAACGCTTGTCAACGGTGTATTGCTCGTTGTCGATGCGGCGGAAGGGTGTATGCCACAAACCCGTTTTGTATTGAAAAAAGCCCTGGAACAAAACTTGACGCCAATCGTCGTCGCCAATAAAATCGATCGCCCCTTCGCCCGACCGGAAGAAGTCGTCGACGAAGTGCTCGACTTATTTATCGAATTAGATGCCAATGATGAACAGCTCGAGTTTCCCGTAATCTACACATCTGCGCTCAACGGTACTGCGGGAAAAACTCCAGAGGAACAGGAAGATGACATACAAATTTTATTCGAGACGATCCTGGAGACAATTCCGAAACCGCTCGATAATCGGGATGAACCGCTGCAAATGCAACCGGCACTCCTCGATTATAATGAATACGTCGGCAGAATCGGGATCGGCCGGATCTTCCGCGGGACGATGCGGGTCGGTGATACAGTCGCCGTGTTGAAGCTCGATGGCTCGGTGAAAAAATTCCGGATCAGCAAATTATTCGGATTTTTAGGTTTGAAACGGGTAGAGATAACCGAGGCCTATGCAGGGGATATCGTGGCCATCGCCGGAATGGAAGATATCAATGTCGGTGAAACCGTCTGTGGCGTGGATCATCAAGAAGCGCTACCCCCACTTAGGATAGACGAACCGACATTAAAGATGACCTTCCTCGTCAATAATAGCCCGTTTGCCGGCAGAGAAGGGAAATGGCTGACCGCAAAGAAAATCGAAGAACGGTTGAACTACCAATTGCAAACCGATGTCAGCTTACGGGTTGAACCCGTACCTGATGCGTCCGATGCCTGGATCGTCTCCGGCCGTGGGGAATTGCATCTATCGATTTTAATCGAGGAGATGCGCAGGGAAGGTTTTGAACTGCAAGTTTCCAAACCGCAGGTGATCTTAAAGGAAATCGATGGTATTATCCATGAACCGTTTGAACGGGTTGTCATCGACGTTCCCGAAGAATTTACCGGAGCGGTTTTAGAATCGCTTGGCAGACGCAAAGGGGAAATGCTCGATATGATCAATAACGGGATAGGGCAGACCCGGCTTATCTATCTCGTTCCATCCCGGGGGTTGATCGGTTATAATACCGAGCTTCTTTCGTTAACCAAAGGGTACGGGATCTATAACCACTCCTTTGACAGTTACCGCCCGATGATACCGGGGAATGTTGGAGGACGTAAACGAGGTGTTCTCGTTTCCCTGGAAACGGGAAAAGCGACAACCTACGGTATCATGCAGGTAGAAGATCGCGGAACGATTTTTGTCGAACCGGGAACAGAAGTTTACGCGGGAATGATCGTCGGCGAGCATAATAAGGAAAATGACTTGACGGTCAATATATGCAAGACCAAGCATCAAACGAATATCCGCTCGGCGACAAAAGAACAAACGGCTGTTATCAAAAAAACGCGGCGTTTTTCCTTGGAAGAAGCGCTCCAGTACATCGACGATGATGAATATGTCGAGGTTACCCCAGTTGCGATCCGCATGCGGAAGAAAATTCTTGATAAGAATTTACGCGAGAAGATGGCAAAAAGGAAAAAACAATCCGTATGATACAAAAGTAAGGGGCTGTCCAAGAAGCAAATTTGTTTAATTAGAATTTAGCAAGAATGTTAATTTATCAAAGTTCTTAAACACGAAAAAGGGCATCCAAAAGTCGAAATATGACTTATTGGACAGCCTCTTTTTCTTTTTAAAAAAAGAGGATTTAAGGTATGATAGGAAAAAAGATGTTATGCCGAGCAGGGGGATAGGGAATGCTTGTGAATCGTTTATCTTTTGTTGCGGAACTGTTGCGTGTCCATGAACAGCCCGAAACGGGTATGTGGCTCCTATATATCATCACCACCATCTTGAGTATCCTGGCTTATAAAATGGGATTTGCTCTCAAACTTCCCATTTTAAAATCGCTGCTAATTTATTTATTTCTGATATTAGGAGCGACGATTTTAACATTTTTAGCAGTATTTTTACCGATCGTTGAGGCGCTCATTCTCACTGTCGCTGTTCTAACTATATATCATGTTCGGAAA
>CALKAK010000061.1 GCA_937983015.1 uncultured Bacillaceae bacterium
GTCGGATCCGGTGCGGTACGCACGATCAACGGAACCCTTGACCTCCATGTGAAATTGGAAGAAACCATCGCCCGTTTCAAAGGGACGGAGGCGGCAATATCCTTCCAGTCCGGTTTTAACTGCAATATGGCGGCGATACAAGCTGTCATGGATAAGAATGATGCGATTTTATCTGATGAATTGAACCATGCATCGATCATTGACGGTTGCCGTCTCTCGAAAGCGACCATTATTCGCTACAATCATTCGGATATGGATGATTTGCGTAAAAAGGCTAAAGAGGCAAGGGAATCGGGGAAATATGAGAAGATCATGGTCATCACCGATGGCGTTTTTTCGATGGATGGGGACATCGCTAAATTACCGGATATCGTCGAGATCGCTCGAGAATTTGATTTGATCGTTTATGTTGATGACGCCCACGGTTCCGGAGTGCTGGGGGGTGGAGCCGGTACGGTAAAGCACTTCGGTTTAGAAAAAGAAGTAGACTTCCAGATCGGTACCCTTTCCAAGGCGATCGGTGTTGTTGGTGGGTACGTTGCCGGCAAGAAAATCTTAATCGATTGGTTGAAAGTAAGGGCCCGTCCTTTCCTCTTTTCGACAGCGGTGACACCGGCAGATGCCCGGGCTGCCACGGCGGCTATCGAAATATTGATGGAGGATTCCGGCTTAGTTGACCGACTCTGGAAAAACGGTCGTTATTTGAAAGAAGGTTTGCGGCGATTAGGATTCGATATCGGCCAAAGTGAGACCCCGATTACCCCATGTATCATCGGAGATGAAAAGAAAACACAAGAATTCAGTAAGCGCTTGCTGGAAGAAGGGGTGTACGCGAAGGCCATCGTTTATCCGACGGTACCCCGGGGCACCGGAAGGATAAGGAATATGCCGACGGCAGCCCACACGAAAGAAATGCTCGATCGAGCATTACATATTTACGAAAAAGTCGGAAAAGAGCTGGGGGTTATTTAATTTTCCGGTCGATGAACCTTGTTTCCTGGAAACAAACCTTCTCTAAATCGGCACAACCCCTTTCGAATACGAGCTTGATCTTCTTGATGTGTCGGTTTTTACATGCGAAGAGATTTATTAGACACGGAGGAAGTAGAGATGAAGAAAATACTGGTCACGGGTGCCCTCGGTCAGATCGGCACGGAGTTGATAACGGCCCTTCATAAAATCTACGGGACGGAAAATGTAATCGCTACCGATATTCGCGAACCCGATGATCGATTCCCGATCCAAGGTCCGTTTGAAATCCTCGATGTAATGGATGGGGAAAAAATGCTGGAAGTTGCCCGGCGTCACCGGGTCGACACGATCATTCATCTGGCGGCTCTGCTTTCCGCTACGGCGGAACAGAAACCCCTTATCGCCTGGGATCTAAATATGAATGGGTTGCTCAACGCTCTGGAGGTGGCCCGGGAATTGAATCTCAAATTTTTTGCACCGAGTTCGATCGGCGCCTTTGGTCCTAATACGCCCCGGGTGAATACACCCCAGGACACGATTCAACGGCCGACATCGATTTACGGGATAACGAAAGTCGCCGGCGAACTATTGGCCGATTACTATTACCATAAATACGGTGTCGATACGCGAGGGCTGCGTTTTCCCGGACTCATCTCCCACGTCGCACCACCCGGGGGTGGAACGACCGACTATGCGGTGGAAATTTATTATGGGGCCGTTCGCGAGAAGAAATATACTTCCTTTATCGCGGAAGGAACGTATCTCGATATGATGTACATGGATGATGCGATCCAGGCGATCATTCAATTGATGGAAGCCGATCCAGCCCGTCTCGTTCATCGGAACGCCTTTAATGTTTCGGCGATGAGTGTCGCCCCGGAGACGATTGCAGCCGAGATTCGCAAACATATACCAGAATTCCGGCTGGATTATGACGTGGATCCCGTCCGGCAACGAATTGCCGAGAGCTGGCCGGATTCACTCGATACGTCGGCGGCCGAAGAAGAATGGGGCTTCCGCCCGAAATATGATTTGGCGAAAATGACGGTCGTGATGCTGGAAAAACTGAAGGAAAAATTAACGTAGTTGCTTAACCCGGTCACCAGTTGACCGGGTTTTTTGAGGAAATTTCCCAGGGGAAAATAGGCTGCTTCATATTGCCATTTTTAAATGTCTGATATATAATAAATATAACAGATAGAACGAATAGAAAGGAGTTTCCGTCATGTTTATCAGCCTCGACCTGCAATCCGATGCGCCGATTTACGTCCAGCTGCGGAACAAAATTATCGAGGGAATTGCCAGTAAAGAATTACTGCCGGGTGATCCGCTACCCTCTGTCCGAAATCTGGCGAAAGATTTGGGTGTGAACATGCATACGATCAATAAAACGTACCAATTACTAAAGGCAGATGGTTTTATTCAAATTCACCGGCAAAAAGGGGTCGTGATTAATCCTGATGGTTTTCCTGAAGTGACGGATGTGTTTTTGGAAAAGGTGAAGGAGACGTTCCGTCCCATCATTGCCGAAGCGATTTGCCGGGGAATGTCGAAGGAAGAGTTGCTTTCGCATTGTGAAAAGATCTTTCAAGACATCTTAGAAGGGGGGAACCGTAAATGAAGCTGATCATGTATGGCTCGATGCTTCTTTTGTTCCTGCTTTGTGCGGTAATTTCTGCTATCACACCTTATATCACGCGGAAAACGGAAAGCTTCGGAATCGCCATTCCGCACGACTTTTACCATGATCCCCAGCTTGTCCGGTTTCGTAAACAATACGTCAAGTACAATGTATTAATCGGCATTGCGACGGCAATCGTTCTCGGTGCTTTGATCGGGCCGCTTACGGAAAATCAATGGTCGATTGCGTATTTAATCGCGATTTTCTCATATTTCTTGGTCTCATTTTTCATCTATTATCATTTCCATAAAAAGATGCGCGCGATTAAAGAAAAAGCCCGCTGGTATGAAGAAAGAAAAGAGATGATCACCATTGATACGAAATTTTATCAAGAAAAATTAGTTTATTCCCATAAATGGTTTATCATTCCATTATTAATCACACTTGTGACAATCGGACTCACCTTACTATATTATGACCACTTTCCCGAGCGGATTCCCATGCAGTACGATTTACAAGGGAATGTGACCCGCTGGGCGGATAAATCGCTCGGCACGGTCCTCATGATGCCTTTATTGCAACTGTTCATGACCGGTTTATTTCTGTTTATCAACATTGTAATCGCCAAAAGCAAGCAGCAACTCGACCCGGCACGTCCTGAAGAATCTCGCAGGCAAAACATAATCTTTCGGCGTCGCTGGTCAATGTTCACAATCATCAGCGGGACGATCATGGTCACCCTTTTTTTACTAGCCCAGTTATCTTTTGTCGTCTTGTTTAATTCCACCTTTCTTTTTACGTTAACCATGGGGATCACATTCATCATCATTCTCGGCGCCCTGTTTTTAACCCTTACGACTGGACAGGGTGGAAGTCGCCTGAAAACCGTCGAAGGTAAAAATGGGAAGATCATCAATCGTGATGATGATAAGTACTGGAAATTAGGCATCTTTTATTTCAATCCCGATGATCCCGCCATTTTCGTGGAAAAGCGTTTTGGGAGCGGCTGGACGAATAATTTCGCACAACCTTTAACGTGGGTTCTCCTGATCGGGTTATTTGCGATCATCCTGTTCATCACCTTACTCATACCATAGGGAATCAACCCTTGCAGTTGGAATCGTTACGAATAATCGACGTCGCACCACAACCATGGGGCTGTCCACTAAGTCATATTTTCGACTTTTGGATGCCCCTTTTTGTATTCAAGATCCTTGATAAATCAACTTTCTTGATTAACTATAATTAAACAAATTTACTTTTTAGAAAGCCTCTTTTTTGGCAAAGATCGTATTTATCGATCACTTGAGTGTTTCGCATCAAGAATCATAGGCCGGTTGTTTCAGGTACTTGAAAAATAACCATGTGTCAGATCAGCAAAATCCCTAGGAGCGCACGAACTTTTTTTACCGTTTATCCATGATGGAAAAGGAACTATACGAATAAAAAGTTTGTTAAAAAATATTTGACAATTTCACCAACCGGTTGTATACTAATATCAGAAATATGATTACCTTTTCACAAAACCGCTTCCAAACCGGGAGCGTAAAAAATTGTAACATACTTTGTTCACTTTTTCCCTTTCCAGCGGGAAAGGTTTTTGTGTGCCCAAATAAAGAACTACCCCCTTGTTTATAGATGAATTAAAACCAGAAAGGATGTGAGGATGTGAGGAGAGTACGGCTTACCTTTGAAGAGATGGTAGAGAGAAATAAGCGGGAATTACAATTCGACGAAAAAATTTTGGATCGCGTCGAAAAACGGTTGTTAGAAAGACAGAAAAAGCAGGAAAAATAATCCAGTTTTAAAAAAGTGTAAAAATGACAGAAAAATAAGTATATTACCCGGCAGGAAATTCCTGCCTTTTAATTTTTTTCATACAACAACACGGTCACATTGTATAATGAAAAGACATAGAACTTGTCAGATTGAAAGGGGAAACGGAATGACGAAATATCCGGATACAAAAGAAACGGTGCAACTAATAAAACAATTGGTGTCGATCCCTAGTCCGACAGGATATACAGAAAAAATCATCCATTATATTGAGCGATTCATCGAGCGCTTACAAGTTCCCTATTACCGGACCAATAAAGGCGCTCTTGTCATTACACTACCGGGAAAAGATGACACAAAGCACAGGATGTTAACGGCCCATGTTGACACGCTGGGAGCCATGGTTAAGGAAATCAAATCATCTGGTCGCTTGAAAATCGATTTGATCGGTGGCTATGACTGGCAGGCGATTGAAGGGGAGTACTGTGAGATTCAAACGGCTTATGGGAAAACATATACCGGCACAATTCTCATGCATCAACAATCGGTTCATGTGTATAAAGATGCTCGCACCGCTGCGCGGAATCAAGAAAATATGGAAGTTCGTATCGATGAACGGGTACACAATGCGGATGATGTCCGTAAACTCGGGATCGAAGTCGGCGATTTTGTATTTCTTTCCCCTCGTGTGGAGATCACCCCAAGTGGGTTTATCAAATCCCGTCATTTGGATGATAAGGCCAGTGTGGCGATATTACTAAAGCTCATCGAACACTTCGTGGTCCAGCAAATCGAGTTACCGTATACGACCCATTTTCTGATTTCTAATAATGAAGAAATCGGTTACGGGGGCAATTCCAATATCCCGCCGCAGACGGTGGAGTATCTGGCGGTAGATATGGGAGCGATCGGTGATGGCCAGGCGACCGATGAGTATTCGGTTTCCATCTGTGTAAAAGACTCCAGCGGACCGTACCATTATCAACTGCGCCAGCATCTTGTGAAATTAGCACAAGAAAATCAAATCGATTACAAACTTGATATCTACCCTTATTATGGTTCGGATGCATCGGCGGCGATCCGGAGCGGTCACGATATTAAACACGGACTGATCGGTCCCGGAATCGATTCTTCTCATGCCTTTGAACGGACTCATCAAACATCAATTGAACATACAACCCGCTTGCTCTACCATTATGTCCTTTCGGACCTGGTAGATGCATAAGGATTCTTCCGAAAGATCATATTTACCGTAGGAAATGAACGCTTCCCTTTTTATGAATGGTAACAAGTCCCTTGAGCACGATATGAACGACCAGGAGCGTGTACAAAAATCGAAATACGGATACATGGAGGCGAACACATCGCTAGGCAAAGCCTAAAAACAGATGGATAAGACAATCAGTAACATGAGGGAATGAACCATATTCACCGGATTCACCATGGGGCTGTCCAAAAAGGAAAATTATTTCAAGTTAAACTAAATCAGAATGTTGATTTATCAAGGTTCTTGAACAAACAAAAGGGGCATCCAAAAGTCGAAAATACGACTTTTTGGACAGCCCCGATAGAAGGTCTACTGCATGTTTTTTCATCATTCTACCAAGATCATTGACCAATTATCCAGAAATGAAAAAAAATCTTCTCTTTTTAAGGAGGAGTCAGCATCCCGTAAAAAAATTACATATAAAAATAATACAGCCTCGTCATTCGAGGCTTTTTTCATTCATCGATTGAGGACCATTTCGAATTTCATATGTCCGTTTGTCACTCCGTGATCGGTAAAACCACATTTCGTATAAAAGTTCACCAATTTTTCATTATGGGCGACACAATCGAGTCGCAAATAACGTTTTCCTTTAGCCCGGACATACTCGATCGCATAGCGGATGATCTCCTTACCCAGTCCGGAACCGATCATGCGGGGGCTGACAGCGAGTTTATGTAAATAGACGGCATCATCATCCCGCTTTCCCCAAAGACGCACATCGTGTTCCAGCTGCTCTTCGTTCAGGGAAAAGGTAGCGACCAATTCACCATCTTCCCGGATGATGAAAGTTTCATGATCTTCGATGAGGTCCATAATATGGTCATCGAGCTTCCCGTTTAATAAATCTCTCCATTGTTGCGGGTTTTTATGTTTCACCCAGCTGGCAACTTCTTTCAAAAAATTGAGGATCGCAGGGGCATCTTCCCGGGTTGCTCGTGTCACTTCATATCGTTCTAAAGCAGGAATCGCTGCTTTCACCAAAATGGTTCTCCCCTTTTTTAGCACATGATTACCGATTGTATAATCATTTTGCACATGCTGCAAGGGGAATATGAAAAATCCAGTCATTTCCTATGGGCGGCAGAAATTGCCGCGATCGATCGGCCGAAAAAGGAGTCTCTTCGACCATAAACGGAAAATATGGATGCGGGAAAACAATCTTTCCGATTCATACCAATTTCTTTAAGGCGGGTTACGATTCGCTTCTTTCCATCCATGGTTCGTGTTTACCGATAAAATGCGGAGTACTTTTTTCTTTACGGAAAAAATAAGACGGGTTCCGAAATCGACGGAAGCCCGGTCCGATTATTTTCTATTATATTTTGCGAACATTCACCACCGGCCGTTGTTCCGGATATAAATTGTACGCACCGTGCAATACCGGTCCCACAAATTGATTTAAACGCCAACCGTGTTGGATAGCGGTCGTTACGAATTGTTTGGCTAAGGTAACTGCTTCAAGTACATCCTTACCATGGGCCAGATAGGCCGTAATCGCCGCGGCGAATGTGCAACCGGCACCGTGACTGTATGTGGTATCGATGGCCTCGGTTTCCAAAACGGTAAATTCCTTGCCGTCGTAGAATAAGTCGATGGCCTTCTCACCATCGATGCCACGACCGCCTTTAATAACGACATGTTTTACACCTAAATCATGGATTTTTTCCGCAGCTTTTTTCATATCATCAAGGTTACGAATCGGCCCGATGCCGGATAATTGCCAGGCTTCGAAAAGATTCGGTGTGGTGACAAGGGCCCGGGGCAGGAGGAGGTCACGCGTAGCATCGACCGTCTCCGGTAAAAGCACTTCATCTTCCCCTTTGCACACCATTACCGGGTCAATTACGATCTTTTCAAGCCCGTAATCGTCGATGGCTTTGGCGATGACTTCGACGATGGCTACGCTGCCAAGCATCCCGGTTTTCGCGGCATCGATTCCTGTCGATAGGGCGGTTTTTAATTGGGTGGCTACTGTTTCGGCATCGATCGGAAAAGTATGATGTTTCCAGTTATCATCTGGGTCCATCGTCGCGATCGTCGTTAATGCGACCATACCGTAAGTACCCAGTTCCTGGAAGGTTTTTAAATCCGCCTGAATACCGGCGCCACCACTTGTATCCGAACCGGCGATCGTTAAGGTTTTTTTCAAACTCATAACAGGCTACCCCCTAAAACTTTCATTAAAAGTGATGCGATTGGTCTCGAATAAGTTTATTATAACAGGTTCGGTGTGATTTATGAGAAAAAATAAATTTTGCTGGAAATTCCCGCTTGATGAAGCGATTTAAGTATGATTGGGAAATTTCACATGAATATTATATTATATGATTTTTTTCTTCATTTCCCGATATTTCGCAGGGGTTAGTCCGGTGAACTTTTTAAATAGCGAAGTATAGTAACTTTGATTACAAAAGCGGAAGAGACTGGCGATGCTGGAAATCGAGAGCTCGGAATGGAGTAAAAAGTATTTGGACTCCTCGATTTTTTTGCGATTGATATATTCGACAAGGGTGGTACCTGTTTCCTTCTTAAATAAGGTTGAAAGATAGCTTGGATTGATATTCAGGTCACTGGCAACCTTTTCCAGGGATAATTCATGAAGAATATGTTCATGAATATAGGAGATTGCGTTTTGGATAATTGGGGAATGTTTCGGCAGTTGTTCTTCTTCCAATGTTCGAATAAACGTGTAGACCATGTTGTATTCGAATTTCTCCAGCTTTTCCCTTGTATCCAACCTTTCGATTTCTTGAATAAGGACGTCACTCAAATTGAAGGCGGTTTCCGGATGCATACCTCCCTCAATCACCGCCCGGGTAAAAAGGGCACACGAAACGATAATCGAGTTTTTTAATGAACGTAACGGATCGCTGGCCAGTTTTGCCCGTTTCATTTCGTTAATTTGTCTCAGCGCGGAAATGGCTTCTTTTTCATTCCGCATCCGGATCGCCGTTAATAATTTTTGTTCCAATTGATAGGGAGGATGGATGTATTCATTCTGATGATTTTCGATCCGCGCTTTATAAAATTGCTGGATAATCTTTTTTTGTGTGCGAACATCCATAGTACCAACCAACTTTCCAAAAAAAACGATAAAAGTCTTAAATTATTAATATAACTGTAAACGATTCCATTATATATTGCAAGTGAACGATGACTTTATAACAAAAATAACGACAATTTTACGTTTGTTTCAATAGATTTACAAACGGATTAAAAGAATTAAATAGCATCGGAGTGTAGTGTATGACCTGGAAGCTTGTTCGCACAAAAATCGATCAAGAACAACTCGGTTTAGAGGAAAGTCTGTTTTCCCTTGCCAATGGCTATTTAGGTGTACGGAGTAATTTTGAAGAAGGCTATCACGACGAGATCGAATCGATTAAGGGTACGTATATCAATGCATTTTACGAAGTGGTAGATATCCCTTATAACGAAAAACATCATGGTTTTCCCGAAACGAAACAAAAAATCGTAAATGTGATCGATTCGCAAATAATGAATATTTTCCTCGGTGAAGATGAAGAACCCTTTAATTTATTTACCGGGGAAATTAAATCATATAAGCGGATTCTCCATATGGATCAAGGATATTCCGAACGAGCGATTCACTGGCGCTCCCCTAAAGGAAAAGAAGTAAAGATTCGTTTTTTACGTCTCGTCTCCTTCAAACAACGTGAAGTCTTTTCCATACAGTTGACGATCGAGCCGGTGAATTTCTTCGGAAAAGTGAAAGTCGTCTCCGTTGTGAATGGTGATGTGACGAACTATACGGGTAAAGATGACCCCCGCCTGAGTCTCCGCGATAGTCACATTTTGACCGTCAACGATGTGAAACTAGAGGGGGACCTGGCTGTTGTGCTGGCGGAAACGAAACGTTCCCGTTTGCAGACAGCCTGCATCACAAGGCATCTCGTTTCTGAAGGAACCGTTCAGCAAAAATGTTCAGAAACGAAAGTAGAAACCGTAATCACTTTTATGCTATCTAAACCACAAACCATTGAAAAGCGCAATGTATACGTGGATACGCTACGCCACGGTTTTTCGCTCGTGCAAAAAGGTGTAGAGATCCAGCAAAATTTACACAATCATACTTTTGACAGGCTTTTACAAGAACAGGAAGATTATTTGCGCGATTTCTGGTCCCATGCTGATGTGGTCATTCATGGTGATGATAAGGTTCAAGAGGGGATTCGCTTCAATATCTTCCACCTTCTTCAGGCGGCGGGAAGAGACAAATTCTCCAATATAGCGGCCAAAGGACTTTCCGGGGAAGGATACGAAGGCCATTACTTCTGGGATACAGAGATTTATATGATTCCTGTTTTCATATTGACAAAACCGGAACTGGCCAAACAACTTCTCATCTATCGCTATTCCATTTTAGATAAAGCGCGGGCCCGGGCTAAAGAAATGGGTCATCGTCAGGGAGCCCTGTTCCCGTGGCGAACTATCACGGGGGATGAATGTTCCTCCTATTATCCAGCTTCAACCGCCCAGTATCATATCAGCGCCGATATTGCTTATGCCTTTGTCCAGTATTATCTGGCCACCCGGGATTTTGCGTTTTTCCGGGATTTCGCGGCGGAAGTGCTCTTTGAGACGGCACGGCTCTGGATCGATACCGGTCACTTCCTCGATGGTAAGTTCCGTATCGATGCCGTGACAGGGCCTGATGAGTACACCGCCATCGTGAACAATAACTACTATACGAATGCAATGGCCCGCTATAACCTGAATTGGGCGAAAAAAGCGTACGATCTTTTACAAGAACAGGCACCCGATCGCCTGAACGAATTGAAAAATCGTCTGCATATTGCGGAAGATGAGCCCATCAAGTGGCAACAGGCCGCTGATGCGATGTATCTACCCTATGATGAAAAGCTAGGGATCAATCCACAAGACGATAGTTTCCTGAAAAAAGCGGTCTGGGATTTTGCGAATACACCGGAGGATAAATACCCTTTATTGCTTTACAATCATCCTCTAACTCTTTATCGCTATCAAGTATGTAAACAACCGGATACGATCCTGGCTCATTTCTTACTGGATGGCATAGAAAATGAGAAGACGGTGAAAAATTCCTATCTCTACTATGAAAAAGTCACAACCCATGATTCATCCCTATCTTCCTGTATTTTCAGCATCATGGGTGCCAAAATCGGGGATATGGACCGTGCATATAAGTATTTCCAGGAAACGGCACGGCTGGATTTAGACAATACACAGAAAAACACCCATCATGGACTCCATCTGGCGAACATGGGTGGCACCTGGATGGCGATCGTTTTCGGTTTTGCCGGGTTACGGATTAAAGAGTCAGGGCAATTATCTCTCAACCCGCAGTTGCCGGAGAGCTGGGATGGTTATGAATGCTTATTCCAGTACCAAGGTCGTGATGTTCGCTTGACGGTTGATAAAAAGGAAGTCACCGTTTCTGTGACAGGTGAGCCTTTGCAAATACAAATCTATCAAAGGGAATACCCGGTATCCGGTGCGATCACA
>CALKAK010000062.1 GCA_937983015.1 uncultured Bacillaceae bacterium
CTGAACTCCAGTCACACAGCAGAATCTCGTATGCCGTCTTCTGCTTGAAAAAAGTAGACGTACACCGGCTTCCCGGAGAATCTCGAAGGTGATCTCCATAATGAACGCTTCGAAAAATGCCGGGAACGGGACCGCTTCCCGCTGGGCCGCGATTGCAATGATGAGTAATGTGGGGATCATCTCCTGATGATAAGTAGTAATTGCAACATAGGTCGCCGGTGCGATCATCGAGATTAAAAAAATCAAGCTCCTTAAAATACGGATGGCGAAACTGATATCAAATCGCATGTAATAATCGTCAGCCGCCTGAAAAAATTCAATGAAAAGAGCTGGAACCGTTAAGACAAACGGGGAGCCGTTGATCAAAATCGCTACCCTACCCTCAAGCAAATTAGCCGCAACGACATCTGGCCTTTCGCTATGATAAACGGTCGGAAAAAAGGAGAACGTTTCATCTTCGATCAATTGCTCGATTGAGCCCGACTCGATGATAGCGTCAATATCGACCTTCTTGAGTCGACGTTTTACCTCCTCGACGATTTTGTCATTGGCGATTCCCTTAATATACATGATCCCGATATCGGTCTGATTCACTTTTCCCAGACTGAGTTTTTCCAGCCATAGATGAGGATTCTTGATCCTGCGTCTGATCAAAGCGGTGTTCGTTGATAATAACTCGTTGAAGGATTCCCGCGGGCCGCGAATCGTTACTTCCGTCTGCGGCTCCATTACCGGACGGCTATCGCCACCGGTTGTACTAGAGGCGAGGGCTTGATTAAAGCCATCGATGAAAATAATTGTTTCTCCGCTTAAAAGAGAAGTGAACAATGAATTCCAGTTGTCAATACGCTTAGTGCTCGTCACCGCAAGAATTTGTTTTTCGATCGCCTCAAGAAGTTTGGGCTGATCTATCTTTTGGCTGCCAATTTGCAGTAAAGTTTCAATTACCGTTTCGGTCACGATCTGGTCGTTGACCAACCCTTCTGTCATAATCACAGCCGCACCAACGGGTTTTTCCAGTGGAATTTCCAGTTCACGAACGATGATATCGGCGCTATTTCCCGTGATCGTTTTCAGCTCAACTAAATTATCAGCCAGTTCCTTGTGCAATCTCGTAATAGGTAAATCGTCAGCTTGACCGGCTGTATCGTTTTTTTTTTCGGTTGTGTTTCCGCCTGTGCTTTTTTCTTGAAAAACGGCAATTTCGTCATGGTAACCTCCCCTTTATTCAGAACTGCTTGCTAACGAAAAATCGTCATCCTATTCTGCTCCTTTCGTTAGGATTTGTCAAAGGGGGAAAATTTATGCAGAAAAAACATTTATTGACACTCCGAGAATAAAATGTGATTCGCCGGAGAATTTCCCGGGATAGATTTACTTTTTTCAGGAAAAATAAGGGAAGGAAAATATAGGAAGGTGGAATGGAATCATGGGAAAAAAATTTGGCATGATCATTCTTGTATTCTTTTCACTTTTTACGATCATCGTTGCAATTGATTTAAAGATGGGTTATAGTCTTGAAGGCTCTATTTATAAAACGATCAATCCTTTCCAGGTCATGGAAACACCAGAATTGATCGTATCACTCGCACTGATTTTTTATTATGTTTTTAAACAGCTAGCCATGATATTCATCAAAAAATTCAAAAATACAAAAAATAGTTCTTCTTCTAGCGGCTGATATTCATTATTTGTAAACCGGGTATAGGAACATTTAGCTATATTAAAGATCACTAGAAGAAAAAGAAAAATCTGCCCTCAAAAAGGCAGATTTATACTGAAAAGATTCTATAACTTTTATAAAGTATTTTGTAAAAAGGTTATAAATGAGTATGATTCAATTCGCCAAAGGTTGCGAATTTCTATCGCAAAGTTTTGGACGTAAATATTTTTACCGTTCAAACGGTAACTCATGCGTGATATTTTTCTCCTAATAACCCTGAGCCACCCCTCCGTAGAAGGGATCAACTTTCGAGCTAAACCGTTCGTACAGTTTGAAATATTTCTCTTCAAAAATATTCACACGCTATCGTTTGCTCGTCGCGCCGGGTTCCGAATGGAACGGAGAATCGCTTCCCGCCATTCCCTTTGTCGAATAATAAAGCTCGCCATTATTGATAGTCAGTGTAGATGAAAGGACACCGTTCCAAATGGTTTCATCGGAACCGTTCTTGAAAGTGATTTTGATCGTTCACGCGTAGCTGTTCACCACCCAACTTGCGGAACCCTCTTTACTCCTTTCCTTCGGGATGAATTTTGTGAACCGCTTGAACGGAATTTTCCGTTCTTTAGGATGGCAATCCCCTTAAAAAGACCTGTAATCCCGGAGTTTTTAAGAAAAGGTGCATGTTTCAGTATGAGTTGCACTAATCAAAACAACCCCGCCCATTCTTACAGGATCGTTTCGTCACTCGTTATTTGAAATATGGATTCCCCTTCATCCCGACCCAAAGATCTGATCGTTCTAGCTGAAACGCGAGTTGCAACAAGCGATGTTCCGCACCCTTTTGGGTCATGATTTGCACCCCGAGCGGAAGACCTTCAGCTGTGACATGGACCGGTACACTGATTCCCGGCTGACCGGTTAAATTCGCCAGCTGGGTGAAGGGCGTGTAAGTAAGGCTAGGAAGGAACATATCGTAAATGATCTGTTGCTGTTCCTCCTTATCGGCAAAAGCGATCGCTTCCCGTAATTGCATTTGTTTTTCTCGCGCATGGGTCAGCTCACCCACTTTCGGTGCGGGATGTGCGGTTGCTGGAGTGATATAGAAATCGTATTCCCGATGGAAATATGCCATTCGTTCGGCCGCTTGATCCCAATAAGCCAAGCTTTGGGTATACTCCGCCGCGGTCACTTTTTGACCGGCAACATGCAATACCCAGGATTCAATTTCCATATCATCCGCCGTTAATCGGCGCCCGAGCATCGCTTCCAGTTCCAGAATCGTCGCATTCATCTCGCCGCTATTCATTAAATAATACGCCTTCATCAGTTGAACCCCATCAATCGGCGGTTCCTTCTCTTCCACAACATGTCCTTCCCGCTCTAACCAACGGACAACTTTTTGTACGGCTTTTATCGCCTCTTCTGAAACGGGGGTGAGCACCGGGGATTTTGTGGAAAAGGCAATCCGTAATGGTTTTGTCAACGGTTTGTTTAAAACGTTCAAATACCCCTTTTCAAATAATGGTGTTTGGAAAGCCGCTTCCGGTTGGACAACTTGCAGAAGATCGAGCAAGGCGGCACTATCACGAACCGTCCGGGTCAAAACGAAATTAACCGCGGCCCCCTGCCAGGATCTGCCGAAGCCCGGCCCAACAGGTGTCCGTCCCCGAGTCGGTTTGAGCCCGACGAGTCCGGTGAACGAGGCGGGGATGCGAATGGATCCCCCGCCATCGCTGGCCCCGGCAACAGGAACGATTCCACTTGCAACTGCGGCAGCCGAACCACCGCTCGATCCTCCCGGTGAATGATCGATATCCCACGGATTCCGCGTCGGGCCATAAATTTCCGGTTCGGTAATATTTTTCAAACCAAATTCCGGTGAATTCGTCCGCCCCAGAATAGAAAAACCGGCATCGCGTAAAATTTTCACAAAATGATGGTCTACCCTGGCCAGATTATTCTTTAGCAACCTGGAGCCGGAGGTAGAGGGTTCACCCTCCATGTTTTGCGATAAATCTTTTAACACCATCGGTACCCCATAAAAAGGCAGATCATATGATGCCAGATGTTCCAGTTCTTTTAAGGCCTTTTCCGTTCGTTCATGGATCACCGCATTAAGTGTGGGATTGACCGCATCCAGCTGGGCGATTGCCGCCTCCACCACTTCTTTAGCGCTTACTTCTTTATCTTTTATTAAACGGGCCAGGCCCACCGCATCGTACTGTATGTATTCCTCTCTTTTCATTCTCGTTCCCCCCATGTATATTCATCCCAATCCTAGCACGACTTTACCAGGAGGAAGGTAAATCTTACCTTCTTCACCTCTTACACTTAGGACTTATTTTATCGACTACCGAATATTTTAACACAACTCGAACGATCGCCTGACATGGCGTTTCCCAAACGATGTTGAGTGATACAATTCGTACCAACACATCCCTATGGCGATCTTTCATTTACTTAATTGAAATGAAAAATCCCGGGGTGTGGCGAAATAGAATGGCTCACCGTTTATAATAAAAAGGAAGCCTTTATCTTGATTCCCGCTCTTTATTTTCTCGGACTTATTCTCGAACAAACACCGAAAATTCCGAAATGGACTCACGCGTGGATTAAAATTGATGGTCGCCGAATTTTGTTGTTTAGTTTATTTCGGTCTCGACATTCGCGCCTTCGTACAAGGAATCATGGTGACCGTTGAGGAAATGATATTTAAAGATTTAATCCACAATACTATCGCCAACTTTTATGAAAAACGAAACGATCAACAAAAATAAACGTTCTTCACCTTTTTTCTAACGTTCGACAAAGAGCGGAGAGAAATCAAAGGCTTAAATAGGTTACGGTCTACTTGGCCAATATTTATTTTTGAATCTTTCCATTTTCTTTCGTCGTGCATCTTTAGAAAATATTTGGTGTGAATGGTTATTTCTTAATGTATCCACCATCTAAAACATTACGCTTTATTCTATCATATTTTAAAAAAAAAAGACATTTTCAAACAATAAAAAATACGGAGTAGAATTCGGTATCGTCCATCCCCACTATGAAAGCTTGTACGAATCTATAACGAAGTGGAAATATTTGACCGTAAGGAAAATACTTGATATGCACTAAGCGAAATCTACCCTTTACTGGTTCGAAATCAAAAAACGGAATGTTTTGAGCAAGGGTAAATGGTTGGTATTGCCGATTCTTAATCTCTCCATGGCGAGAAGGGGTATTGGTTTGCGCGATTAGGGTCATACGGTTTATTGAATCCTATCATGAAGGTGTTCTTTACGTGATGAAAGGATGAATCTTCGGTTAATAACCTTCATGATACTTTTTATTTTTTTCGCCATCAAAAAATTTTTCCGTTCACAATCCCATATTTGACAAAAAAGGATTTTCATGGTTTACTAAATTTGGGGAAGAACGTATGACTGCTGAGTTAAATTTATTTAAGAAGTTTTCGTGTTCAAAATTTCATGTTAGAAATTTTTCTCATATAATTTTATAGATCCCCTTGACACAAATTTTTAGATGTATTATATTATTAAATGTCGACAGCAGATGAAACCGTAGCTCAGCTGGGAGAGCACCACCTTGACAGGGTGGGGGTCGCTGGTTCGAGTCCAGTCGGTTTCACTAAGTCGAACGAGGTTTTTGGGATAACCAAAAACCTCGTTTTTTGTTTACATTACATTTTCCATGTTTGCTAAATCAGGATCAACCCCGCTTTTTTGGTGCCGCAACTTTACAGTCGTCTTTTTGTCACGTCCATTGACTCGATCAACCCTTGAAATGCACCTTTATTTCAAAAACGGCTCAGTCATTACGCCTAATCGTGTATCACTTTTTCTTGGCCTTCTCTAATGAACGGACCCCACATCCCCATTTAAAAACGGCGAAAAGGGCTCCGATATATGTTGCCATTAACAACCAATCTTCCATCATCCCCCCCTCCTCTTACTTAGTTTATGTATAAGTTATTCCCCATGGGATCACCCATTCCTTTTACGTGGCACGAACTTTTTTCCCCGAAATAACCCCACCGAACTTTATCCCTATGTTTTTATGAACCATTTTCGTGATCTCCCTCATTCGGATTCAACTTTTTTATGCGAAATCCATATGGACATCATCTCCAGCAATGTATCTTTCCATCCTCAAAAAATTATTTACACGGTGAATTAAACTCCATAAATCCCCAATCCTCTTTGAAAGGAAACCTCAAAGATAAAGGAAAAACATTTCTAACAACAACCTTCCTATATCGTTGCCGATTACACATTGCACTCGCAAGATCGGGAACACTTTACAAAAAACGAGCAATAATAAAGCGCAAATAAACACAATAATCTTGGATATAGATTTTTCGCGAAACATTCATTTTTTTCTCGAGGTTTAGTACAAACTAGAAGAAACGGTTGAAAAACGCCTGCTTAGTCTGACCTACATTACTCTTCTTGCAAAACTATTATTTCCATGAATAGAGCTGTTTTGTGAAAAATAATTGTACCTAATTCAATAATTTACAGATAGGATAAGCCACTATGAAAAACTATTCATAATTTTGTCCAGCATTTCCTTTTTCCTCGGAATTTCCGCTTGCGCTAACGGAACAGATCAAACTGATGTGCGGGTACGGAAACAACGCCAGGAGAAACCGCGGATGAATCCTAAGATAACACCGATCAGACAGAAGAAACGAAAGATACATATGCAGCCGGTGACACGGCGGAGGTTGATGGCATCAAGTTTACTTTAAAATACGTTTCAACCACGGAGGAAAGAAATGAGTTCGCCGACACAGATTCGCCGGTCGTTGTGAAAATTGAGTATGAAGTTGAAAATGGAACGGATGAAGAAATTACTGTTGGCGGAAATTTGGAAGAATACGATGGTGGGGTAACAAAGGAGAATTCTATCCGTTAGACAATACGATGGATACGTTACAGCCAGGGAAAAAATTAAACGGCGTTGCCCATTTCGGTGTTGAATCGGGACCTATTGAAATCTATTTTCAGCCGCTCCTTTCCTTTGATAATCCGGCTGTTTTTAAAGTTGATTTAAAATAAGATTTCGGGCTTTCACAGTGTACAACACGAGTACATGGTGAAAGCTAATTTGTATTATTAACAAGATGAGGCTTTGGCCAACGTGCATGAACCCCCTGCATAAAGGAGTAAATTTCTCCCTTTAAAATAAAGAGCCCTTCCATCTTCGAATGGTTCCGATCGTTATTCTCCCTTAATCAATTCAACAATCGATCCGCTGATCTATTGCAAATTTGTTCGCCCAACAAGCATTTCTCTTCTCTTTTGAATTGTTTTTTAATCATAAAAAAAACTATAAACGATCCCCCTCACATCTGGCAAATTTCATGGTACTTTCTTCCATCCCCCCTTTCTAAAAAGCACGTCGCATCAAGGTTTTTTGGCATGGATCAATATTACAAGCATATTACTTTTGTCACATTTTATCAAACACAATCGAAAAAATGGACAATTATGTGTATAATATTGAAGTGTTAAAGGGACTTACCGTTAGTTAGAGGAGGATACATTTCATGCTTGAATGGACATTAGGATTATTATTTATCGCATCCAGCGTATTGCTAGTAGCGTCGATTATCAAAACCCATAGAACAGCAAAAGTACAGGAAGAACGTATCGATCTTGCTCATATCTCACTCGTTGCGGAAATTAAAGAGTTGAAAGAGACCGTTCATAAACTGGAATTGGATTTAGAAATTATTAAAAACGAAGCGGGTATCAAGCTTTCTCCTCATGAGATTTTATTCAGAAGAGATATATTGGATTTATATAAACGGGGTTATTCCATAGAAAATATTGCGGAGAGCAAGAATGTCCCGGTTGAAACAATTGAAGAGCTGCTGGCTCCTTATCGAAAGGACCAACCAGAAAGGAGTGCCGCCAGCTATGAAAATTCATAATCTCACGAGTTTCGCAGCGGGTCTTTTCCTGGCTACGAGCATTTTCGGTCTTGTCTACCTATCTTCAGATGAAAAAACCGCTGCTCAAGAAGAGGAACAACCGCAACAAGCGGAATCGCTATCCGAAGATGAGATGAAAGCTATTTTAGAATCTAAAGGCTACGTCGTTCAAATGCCGACTGAGGAAAGTCAAGAAAATACGGCTGATGAAGAACCGGCTGAAAGTGCTGAAGGTGAAGAACAACAAGCCGGAGACGAACAGGCCGATGAATCCGGTGACGGACAGGCCAAGGAAGAAAATGAACAGGCTGAAGACGCACGGAAAGAAGAAAGTAACCAACTTACAGAACTTGTAATCACCGTCGAACCGGGAATGACGAGTATCGACGTCGGCAAAAGACTCCGTGAGGCGAATTTCATCGATAAAGATCCGTTCAGCTTTTCCAAAGATATCGAAGCGAGAAATTTACAAAACAAATTGTACCCGGGTACATATAAAGTAAATAGCTCGATGTCATATGATGAGTTAATCAACGCCATTTTTAACCAGCGATAAAAGAATGTTAGCGAGAATTAGACCGGTCAATCCACATCAATTGCTTTTTTAACGAAAGTACTTGATTTTGATTGTCCGGTCCTTTTTAATTATAGAACCCTCAATTGAAATTGTTTTATGGTTTCTCAAGCAAGGCCTCGATTGCATTTTTTAACGCAAGGGGCGGAATATTGGGGGCGAATCGTGCTACAACATACCCTTTTCGGTCGATGAGAAATTTCGTAAAGTTCCATTTGATCGTTTTTGAACCAAGAACTCCCGGTGCCTTTTCCTTTAAGTACTTAAAAAGCGGATGGGCGTCCGTTCCATTCACATTAACTTTCGCAAACATGGGAAATGTAACCCCATAATTTATCTTGCAAAATCGGGAAATTTCTTCCTCTGTCCCCGGCTCCTGATTACCGAATTGATTGCACGGAAACCCTAACACAACGAATCCTCGTTCACGATATCGCTCGTATAGCTGTTGAAGCTCTTTATATTGCGCAGTGAAACCACAACGGCTAGCGGTATTCACGATGAGTAACACTTGACCTTCATATTCACGTAAAGAAATTTCTTCACCAGTGATCGTTTTGGCAGAAAACCGGTACACCGTCATCAACCCCACCCCCTGTTTTTCCGATCAACTTGATGGCTTTTCTATGGTTTCATCCTTATTTTTAAAAAACTGGCTTATAAGGTCATCCCTGCACAAATCATTTTATAATCAATGAAAGTATAAGTCTACGTTTACCATGTTTCCATCCTACTTTTCTATTTGGTATTATAATAATTATAATAATGAACTGGTAAAACCCACTTCCATGGTTATTATTTGCTATGGATCACTAGAAAATTTTTCCTAAAAACGTAAAATACAAGATACGAATTGAACTAGTAATTCTTGAACTCGATCGTTGTTTGGCCTCGTTCAAGGGAATCAATCCTTGTGACAGGGAAGGATAAGAGCCCTGGGAGAAACAGCCGGTTGTTTCTTCCGGGCTTTGCTATTTACAGATCATGTTCAAAACCTTTTCATACAAGAAGGAGGAATTTGGATGCACAAAGGGTGGATCCGTGTATTCGTTGCCGCCTTTTTTGAAATTCTCTGGGTCATAGGATTAAAACACGCCTTCGATTTTTGGACATGGACAGGGACGATAATCGCCATTATACTTAGCAACTACTATCTCGTTACCGCTGGAAAATTTTTACCGGTAGGAAGTGTTTATGCCGTCTTCGTCGGTCTCGGTGCTGCCGGTGCAGTACTGGCGGATATGCTCTTTTTTGGGGAACCGTTCAAGGTCGGTAAATTATTTTTCATTACATTGTTATTACTCGGCGTCATCGGGCTCCAATTATCTGAAAATAAGGAACAAGAAGGGACGGAACGGTAATTGGACTGGCTCGCGTTAATTGTTGCCGGTATTTTTGAAGCATTCGGCGTGATGATGATTAATGAATACCTGAAAAAACAGCGCTGGCAAGCCCTGATCCTTTTCGTTCTCGGTTTCGGGACAAGTCTCGTTTTACTCGAATATTCCATGCAAACGATATCGATGGGAACCGCCTATGCGATCTGGACCGGAATCGGTGCTTCAGCAGGGACGATTATCGGTATGGCTTTTTACGGAGAACCGAAAAACTGGTTCCGGATCGGCTGTATCGCGCTCATCATCCTTTCAACGATCGGTCTTAAACTCGTTTCGTAATTTAAAGATTCTTAGCCTAGTAAGATCTTCCAAGCGATATAGAAACATACGATCAGTACAATAAAAATCCATAACAAAGTTAATAATCCGAACATGAATTTAATGAATAATACGATCAAAAAATAGGCGATCACGGCAAGAACCAGTAGCTTCAAAAATTTCATTCGTATTCCCCCCATATCATCGAACAAGTCGCTTGTTTCTACTTAATAATAAGGAACATTCTGCTCGCAAAGGGAACGATTTACCGATAGGTAAAACTCCAAACAAATGAGAACTGATATTTCTTAATTTACTTATTTTTACGTCAATACGTCTGCAAATGTTTCAAATTTTTCCGGGCCGAACCCGCCATCATTACTAAGTGCGATTCGTAGGAAAGGATCAATAAAAAAACGCGACACGAGCTTGATTGGCTCCCGCGTATTTAATCGGCATATGATAGTAAGCGGTCAAGGTCCGGTATTTTGATCTTTCGCTTCGGCAATCGTTCAATCAAGCCAAGCTGTTCCAGGTGGGAAAGCTTCCTGCTGATCGTCTCCGGAGTCGTTCCTAGATAAGAAGCCAAGTCCTTTTTCGTCATCGGTAACACCACAACCGGACCGTCCCCGGCATCTTCATCTACAAGATTAGCCAAAAATGAGATGATTCGCGTTTCAACGCTTTCGGTTGCCACCTGTGCTATTTGCTTTTCCGACTCTTTCAAGCGTCTCGACATTTCCGCTAAAATTTGGATGGCAACTTCCGGATATTCGGTTAAATACTGCTGTAGATCTTTTTGCCGAATCAAACAAACTTCTGTTCGTTGCAAGGCCTCCGCGTAATTTTCATGGACTTGTCCCGGCTGAAAGATCGCCAGTTCCCCCGTAAAATCGCCGGAATGCAAAATCCGCACAAGCTGTTCCTTGCCGGAATCTGTAAGGTGATAGATGCGCACCTTGCCGCGATGAATGATATATAAAGTATCATCCCTTTCACCGGCACGGAACAAGTGCTCACCCTTTTCCAAAACGATTTTCCGGGCCGATCTGCCGATTTTATCCATTACTGCTTCTGGCAAATGGTTGAAGATCGGCACGAGGCGAACACAGTGGGCGTGGTTATGGACATGACAAGAAGTATGATCGGTCATGTTGATCCTCATTTCTCGTGAAGTTTTTATTTCATTATACTAGATAAAAGAGGAAGAGAGGAACTTCCTATCTCTGTCAATGAATAGGAAACGAATCGGCTACTCCGATGGGTGCGGCAAATTTTTAAGGCGAAAAACAAATTTCCGCTCAACAAGAACTATCATGAGCGTTGCCCCCCAAACGCGGGCGTAAAAATTTTCACCGATAATAAAACCGTATCAAAGGGTATTCTAGCTCAACATCTTTTTCGCATTTGCCACTACTTTTTTAAGAACTTTGATCGCCGTGTCATAATCTTCCATTGTTAAACCGGCAAACAATCGCATCCTCGTTTGTTGTTGCTTCGCCATAATTTCTTCATTAGCTTTTTTCCTTCTTGCGTTAATCGAAAGGTGATCGTTCCTGATTTCGCTTCTTCAAAAATCCATTTTCGTTCGGTAAAATCGCGTAAGATTTCTTCAAGCCGGTTTTCATCAAGAAAATTTTGCAGGATTATGAGAATTTGTACTTTCGTTATTTGTCATGATCTTTAATCGTATTTAAAACTTGCCAGTGAAAACGGGTTATTTTATACTAGGCTAGATTTTCATTGACCTTTGCCGTAATGGATTGGTCGGCCGTCTTCAACCAATACCCGATCGGTTTTTCCTTCCCGTTCATCGTTAAACCTCCTGGAAATTCGATCATTGATACCTGATGCTTTGTTCAAAACGCTTCGCATAATTCATTCGTGAACCGGTTTATAGAAACGCTTTTTACCATGGAGTCTGGAGCACCTCATAACTTACCCTTACTCCATTACAAACGATCCCTTTTTTAGTCGTTCTGTTATCATGCGAAAACCGTTGGGAACCATACGAAAATAGACAAAAAACCCCGGAAATATTCCGTTCGTATTTCCGGGGAGTCTTGTTTGCCGCTATTCATTTTCTACTCGTCTTTTGCATCCTTCCCTAAATAAGCCTGCAGCATCCAGATTTCCTTATCCAAGAAGCCTTTGAAGGTTGTTAAAGTATCGGCGAGGACCACTTCGTTTTCTTTTTCCGCTAATTCGATCGCTTTCAAGGCCGTGTGGCTGAGTGTGCGGAAATCCTTTACGATATTCGCCACCATTTCAGCACTGGAACGATATTTATCGGCCTCATCCTCTTTTATCAATGAATATTTGCTGTTTTTCGCCGTTGTCGATGCCGGTTTTTCACCCATGGCAAGAAGATTTTCAGCGATTTCATCGTACCAGTCTGTTACACCATCATACAATTCTTCAAATTTTTTATGCAATGTGATGAAATTCGGTCCTTTGACGTACCAATGATATTGGTGCAGTTTCGTCCACAAAATATTCAGGCTTGCGATTATTTGGTTAGCTAATGTTGCCGCTCGTGGATTTTGTTCATCCTTTTTTTCCTGTTCTTCCTCTAATTGAACAAGTTTTTCCGGAGTCAATTCGCTCATAATCATTACCTCCCGAGTAAGTGAAATTACCTATAACTCTATTATAAAGGACTTCGGAAGGAAAAAGTTTGAAAGCGGCCAATTTGTGAAATACTTTTTAAACTCTGTATATCTTTTCGTCAAATTTTTGCCACCATTTTGTCACATCGGTCCCCAATCGATATAGACACCAATGATCATAAAGATAATGCCGAAGATGAACCAGATGAAAACCAGGGGTAAAGCAAATCTTAACCATTTTGAATAAGGAATACCGCTAAGCGCCAGGATGGCGAGTAAAGTTCCGGACATAGGGTTGATGACATTCGTGAACCCATCCCCCATCGTATATGCCTGCACCGCAATTTGCCGGGGAATATCCATTAGATCGACAAGCGGTGTCATGATCGGCATCATTATGGAGGCATGGGCTGTCCCCGATGGGACAATAAAATTGAACATTGCATTGACGATTAACATCAATATTGCTCCTGTATATTTGGAAAGGGGTTCAATCAATAAATAAATCCAGTAAACGATCGTATCGAGGATCATACCATCCTGAAGAACGATGACGATCGAACGGGCAAGTCCAATGATAAAAGCACCGTAGAAAATATTCTTACAACCCTCAATAAAGACGGCCACAAGCTCGTTGGCACCCATGCGGGTTACAATGCCAGTAGCCACGGTGATTATGATAAAGATGCCGACCATCTCATCGGTGGACCAGCCGTATTGAAAGACACCATAGACGTAAACACCGATTCCCGCAAGAAAAATCAATAATGTTAATTTCTGTGACAAAGTAAAGGTTGCTCCATTGATCTCCCGATCGGTTCCGAGTTCCTTCGGGAACGGATTTCCTTGCAATATACTTTTAGACGGGTCGTTTTTTACTTTAACCGCATAGCGGATTATATAGATGATCGTTATTACTGTAATCACCACATAGATGAAAAAACGGTAACCGAGTCCTGAATAAATCGGCAACTCGGCAATCCGCTGGGCGAGCTGGGTGCGGACCGGATCCATGAATCCGATGGCGAATCCCGAATACGCACCCAAATACATGATTGCCACACCAACGATCGCATCCATTTTCATCGCCCTTGCCAAAAGGAGACCGATTGGAATCAGGGCGATGACCGAGATACTAACAATACCAAGCCCACCGAATATCGATAAAATCCCGGAGAGGAAAACGATTAACATCCATTCCCGATTCCTCGTTTTTTGGATCGTTTGAAAAATCAAGGCATCAAAGACACCGGTCTTTTCAATAACCGCAAAGGTCCCGCCGATAATAATGACGAGGAAAATCATTCCCGATGAGGCGATCAATCCCTGTTGAATCGCCACAAAAACATCGAGAAAACCAGCAGGTTGCTGAGCAACCCGTTCATAACTTCCCGGAACGACGAGGGAAATGCCCTCTTCATTCGTGATGCGATCGAAAGAACCTGCGGGAATGATGTATGTTAATAATGCCGCAAAAATTAGCGCAAAAAATAAAATCACATAACCATCAGGTCGTGAACGTTTCTTTTTTACTTGCTGCATTCTCACCATTTGAAACACTCCAATTTCTAGATGTTTCTTGCTCCTGTATAAGATGCTAGTGAATTTTTCAGCTTCTTTCAAGGAATATGAAGTTTCCACACATCATCCGGTCGAATCGCCATCCAGTTTTTAAATCCTTAGTTGGTTTTCACACCGAATTTAGGAAAATATCAATAGATACAAGACTACCTTAAGACCAGCGTGTCTGATCATCGATGAAGGCGGAAGCAAAATATCCTCTATGTAAATGAAGCGACATCGAGCATAAGATGATCCCCACGCTCGTAAAAAGATAAAACTTAATCAAGTTTTCGACTAGACGTACTTTGTAAAGACAAGATTTCAAAATCGTCTTCATCACCTCATCTTCATCGTTGGAACGGGTGATGTAATTCGCGATATTTTTTATTTCTTGAACCGCATTACGGACAGCAAAACTATAATCCGCTCTCGTCAATAATTCAATATCATTGTATCCATCTCCAAAGGCCATCGTTTCTTAAGGTGTGACTCCGAGCAAATTTTGCAAATATTCTACCGTTGTACCTTTATGTACATTCGCATTAGCTATGTCGATCCAGACGGCTTCACTGGAAACGATATACGCGCAATCGGAAAAAGTGGCCAGCTTTTTTGTCGTTTCAAAACAGCCCAGCTTTGGATCGTGAACCGTGATTTTTACAAAATCCTCGCGAACCTCACAAAAACGGGATACTTGATGAACATGGGCGTATGAGCCTCTGACGATCGCATATTCTTCATGGGGATATCGTTTTTGACATAAGCTCCTTTTTCCGTACAGGCTATAATAGTTTGTTCTGTATCGATTTCCTCCAACAATCGGATGATTTCTAGACCAAGATAATTAGGAATCAGCGATTCATAAACATATCGCCCATTGTGCTTGATTCTCGTTGCACTATCACCCAAAATCCAAAAATCTCTGGCATCTTCACCGAATAATTCCTCTACCCGTTCGCACTGTTTTCCCGTCACTGGTGCAAAAGCCACGCCCTTTTCGGTCAGCAACTTTTTAACTTCTTTAAAAAAGCTTTCTATTAAAATCCCCTTCGCTATTGAAAAATGTCCCGTCCATATCGGTCAGAATGAGTTTGATCATCATCGTTCCTTCTAAACATCTGGAGCTAAGCTTTAAAAATCGCATCCAATCGACTATTGATGTCTGTTTTTTAAAAAAACAAAATCAGAAAAAAGGGCTGACCGAATCAATGGCATGACCGATCCAGCCCCCTGATGCGAAGATGATGTTTCTATTAACATACAAACCAGTCACTGAATGAGCATCATGGTAAGCGAAACCCATTATGGAACATTCATGATCCAATCATTCACCTTCATAAAGGCTTGCCCCATTTGTCTCGATGATTTTCTTGTACCAGTAGAAGCTTTTCTTTCTTTTCCTTTCCAATGTGCCCTTCCCTTCGTTATCCCGGTCCACATAAATGTAACCATAACGTTTTTTCATCTCGCCTGTCGAAGCGCTGACGAGATCGATCGGTCCCCAGCTCGTGTAACCGATTACTTCCACGCCGTCTTTAATCGCTTCGTGCAATTCTTTCAAATGGGCTTTTAAATAATCGATTCGATAGTCATCATGAATTTCACCATTTTCATCCACTTGATCTACCGCACCGAGACCGTTTTCTACCACGAATAAAGGGATCCGATAGCGATCATATAATTGTACTGCGGTGATGCGGAATCCTTTCGGATCGATCGTCCAGCCCCAATCACTTGTCTTTAAATAAGGGTTTTTCACCGTACCGATGACATTGCCATCGGTAACATCTTTCAAGATTTCCGGATCGGTGCTGACAACACGGCTCGAATAATAACTAAAGCCAACGTAATCCACAGTACCCTCTTTTAATATATCGAGGTCGCCCTCTTCCATAGCGATTTCTATCTGGTTCTCTTGCAAGAATCGTTTCACATACCCCGGATACTCACCAAAAACCTGAACATCCGTGAAAAAATACGAGGCACGGTCCGCTTGAATCGCCGCCCAAACATCATCCGGATTGCAAGAATACGGATAATAGCTTCCCGCTGCCAGCATGCAACCGATCTTAGCATCCGAAATAATTTCATGTCCCGCCTTCACTGCTAGCGCACTGGCGACGAGTTGATGGTGGGCCGCTTGATAGATAGCTTGTTTAGGATCTTCCTCTTTTGTAAAAACAAGACCGCCTCCCACATAAGGTAAAAAGAGCAGCATATTGATTTCGTTAAAGGTTAACCAGTATTTCACCTTGTCTTTATAGCGGGAAAAGACGGTTCTTGCATATTTTTCAAATAACTCGACGAGTTTACGATTTCGCCAGCCACCATATTTTTTCACGAGATTTACCGGGACATCAAAATGGGCTAATGTGACGACCGGTTCGATGTTATGTTTTCTTAATTCATCGAAGACGCGGTCGTAAAATCGTAGACCGGCTTCATTCGGTTCCGCATCATCCCCATTCGGGAAAATCCGGGCCCATGAAATGGAAAGCCGGAACGCTTTAAAACCCATTTCCGCAAAAAGGGCGATATCTTCTTTATAGCGATGATAAAAATCGATGGCCTCATGGGAAGGATAAAATTCGCCTTCGAGTGGTTCAAAAGAAGGCAAATACCCTTTCATAAACTCCCATCTTTTTTCACCATACGGTAAGAGGTCAACGGTGGTCAATCCTTTCCCATCTTCCAGATAAGCGCCTTCTGCCTGATTCGCAGCAATGGCCCCTCCCCATAAAAATCCATCCGGAAAACGCAAATTCTTCTCACTCATGATCACTCTTCTCCCTTCTAATGTTCGATCATTAATAAGTATGGAGAAAGCGGTCTGTCCATATGACGACCGCCTCCTCTTTCAGTATAAATGAAACTTCGTTTATTGGTAAAACATTTTTATGCTTCCGTCGGTTGCTCTTCCCCTTGTTCCTGGGCATATGCCTGGTTATCGGCAATCCGGAAGAATGGATAATAGATGAATATGGTCATGATCACAAGGAGTATCTCCAGCACCGCAAACTTCCAACTTCCCTGTAACAAGGCGATAATGATAATCGGTGTTCCAAGTGGAACGTTTGCCCCCATCAATGGTGGAACGATACCGATGGCCGTTACGATATAAGCCACGAGCGCACAGAGAAGAGGTGACAGGATGAAGGGAATCGCCATAATCGGGTTTAAAATGATCGGTGTACCGAACATGATCGGTTCGTTGATTCCACAAATTCCGGCGGGGATCGCTAATTTTCCGAGGGTCTTAAAGCGCTGACTTTTCGCTCTGAATAGCATGAGCAAGTTCAGTCCTAACGTTGCACCACTTCCTCCCAACAGGATATAAACCATGACAAAGGCTAGTCCGACGATGTTCGGTAGTGGCTCGCCGGCTTGATAGGCTTCGAGGTTCTGCAAGTCAAGTGAAATCCAGATCGGCATCATAACGGATAGCACGACAAGCATACCGTGAATTCCGAACAACCACAGAAGATGGACGACGAACATGGCCAAAAGCAACGCCCAGATCGAACCACCAAGGTTTTGCAACGGGGTTTGCAAGAATGTGTAGATAACCGCATGGACACTTCCCCACGGAGTTACGTTAAATATCGCTTTAACGATTAACATGAGTGCAACGATAATAAATCCGGGAACTAAACCGGAAAATGTCCTTTGAATCGTCGGCGATAATCCTCCAGGTATTCTAAAAATTTCACCTCTTTTTAATGATATCCATATTTAAACGTCCAACAATATGTCCAAACATATATGACCGTTTCCCCGATATTCAATAGAAGGCCAAACTAGACCGGTCATTCTCCCAAATGAGCGGATTTTTCAATGTGACAACTGACCAAAAAGTTTGCCTGGTGCAGGGAAATACTGAATGGAGAATCGCCATCAGATTCCCATAACATGTGTAGGCAATTTTTTCCGCTGCAGAACGGAATCAATGTAATTTTCACCAACAAGCCCGTCTTCAAACAGGCGATTACCAAGCAAGCGTATAACTTGAAAGTTTTTTCGTAAATAAACATATTCCCTCTTTAAATATTGACCGATATCCGTAAGTTTTCGATCCAACTTCTTCCTAATCTTCCGGAGATCTGCTTCGCCAAAAATCGTGTTGACGATTACTACAGGGACTGAAAGTCCCGATCATAGACAGGCACAACACTGAATCGGCAAGAAACCGTTCCAGTAAAAAACGATGAAAGCGAACAGGATCATCGATTCGCCATAAATACCTATGCTGCGTTTTGCGATAACTTATCCATCACCGGTTTGCATAAAAAGATTGAAGAATTTTATATCATTTTGAATCGTTTTTGTACTTACCTGGAATTTTGATGCGAGGTCTGCGCTGGTAATCGGCTCAGAAGCGAGAGAAAGATATTGGAGAATTTGGAGCTGTCGATTATTCATAAGATCGCCTCTTGATAGACCGTTTTCTAATTTCAATATACCATTAAGCGAAATATTCGACAATTAGTGTTTTTTTTAATATTTATTCCTGAAAATCTAATCTTATTTTTCCCAGATTACTAAAGCGCTGAACGCGAATGAATGAAAAACTTTTTTGAATTAAATTCATCTTCACCAATCGTCCATTGGGTGAATATACTACTCTGGAAAAGAATTGGGGAGGGAGCCTGAAGATGTATCTATACCCACATGGGAACGCCATGCCTCCGTATGATCAACAAAACTTAATCGATTTATGTAAAAAATATAAAATGCATTTAATATTATTTGAAACGATGGATGGACAAATGTTTCCGGGGATCGTTGACAATGTCGATGATGATGGGGTTGAAATCCTGGTTCCTGATGGTGACAATTTCAACGATTATGATGACGATAATGATTACGATAATGATTATGATTATAATAACTGGGATCGGCAATTCGCCCCTTGGTATGGCGGATACGGATTCATACCTTATGGATATCCACCATTCTGGTATGGATATCCACGGATATTTCGGCGTTTCCGGCGTAGACGCTATCCATTCCGGGTATTGCGCAGAATAATGTTCCCATTTTTTTATTAATTGTCAAATTTCAGGGTCTTTGGGCTCTGAATTTTTTTATATAATGATAGATGAACCACTTCGGTCCGATGATAGATTAAAAATATAGGGGGGGTCTTGATGAAAGTACAGTATCCGGTTAAAGAAAATGTGGATATTAAAGAGGTCAAAGCGGCGTTAAAACCCTTTGGTGGGCGCTGCGCCAAGATTGTGGACGGGCGGTTAGAATATCAAATTAAAGAAGAAAAAGAGAAGGAAGCCTATGAGGCTTTAAAAGAACGGGGATATATTGAATAATTTTGGTTCGGGATCGATCTTTTCTACATACACGTGGGTTCGCTTCGGGCTTGAACCCACTTCTTCTTCCTCTATCAAGTGGCGCAACGATGATAATCAAGCTCTACAGAAATGTTTTCAAAGTTTTTTCAGGAAAATGTATATTTTTCACGTTTACTATTCAAAAGGTGATCCTTTTTTGATAAACTAACTATTGTGTGCATTTCCCCGGTAAAGATTACCACCGCACATTCCATCATTTTTACCCCATTCAAACAAAATCCATCATGCCAAATCGGGAATTTAGTCTTAATACCTACTAATACCTACTCATGATTTTTTTCAATTCCGCATGATAAAATGCTGGTCTTTTCTCTTTCTGTGAATGAACACCGATCGCGAAAAATATCCGTATTTGTGAATATTTAAACAATTTTGATCGGTCGATAGACGAAATTTGATTAGGTGGGATGTCCATGAACAGTTTTAAAGATACGGCACTGGAAGTTATCCAGATGATCGTCCCGATCACTGTGATCGTTATTATTTTACAAATGACTCTAATTAAATTGCCATTGGAAACCTTCTCACAATTTTTTGCTGGAGTGATCATGGTTGGAGTCGGTCTATTCCTCTTTCTCATAGGGGTGGATGTTGGTTTAACGCCAGTGGGTGAAGACATGGGATCCACGTTAACAAAAAAGGGGAGATTATGGGTTTTACTATTTTTTGGTTTTATCATCGGTTTTGCATCAACCGTTGCCGAACCGCACGTACAGGTATTGGATAAACAAGTAAATCTCGTTTCCGATGGTGCGGTACCGAAGTTATTATTGATCGTCTCCATAGGCATTGCAGTGGGCTTTTTCGTGATCATCGGATTATTACGGATTTTATTTAACATCGATATCATTAAAATTTTTATCATCGGTTTAACAATTGTTTTTATTCTTACCATATTTACCCCAGCAAATTTTGTACCTATTGCTTTCGATTCTGGTGGTGTTAT
>CALKAK010000063.1 GCA_937983015.1 uncultured Bacillaceae bacterium
GGAAAATTTTGTATTCCCCTAACACTAGCTTATGAACAAGAGCATGTAGTATTTGGGAGTAATGTAGAGAAATTTTAAGGAATCCTTAGTGATCTAGTGATATCTCTTTAATAACAATGGGAAATATTTTCATATAAAACAGGATGTACGATCAACAAACTTTATATTTTACAAGTTTTCCTTTACAATAGTACAATAGTACCAACTTATATCAGGAGTATAGATTGTTGGAGGTGCTATTTTGCTAAAGTTTGAGCACGTATCTAAAGTGTACAAAGGGAAGAAGTGGGCTGTGAATGATTTGAATTTTGAAATCGAGAAGGGTGAGTTTATCGTTCTGATCGGTCCGAGCGGTTGCGGGAAAACAACGACGATGAAAATGATTAATCGTCTCATTGAACCGACATCAGGAAAAATTTACATCGATGGAGAAAATATACTGGATATGGATCCGGTGATATTGCGCAGGAAAATCGGTTACGTCATTCAACAAATCGGACTATTTCCTCACATGACGATTGAGCAAAATATAACCCTTGTTCCGCGACTGTTAAAATGGTCCGTTGAAAAGAGAAGGAAGCGGGCGGAAGAGTTGCTAGAACTTGTAGATATGACGCCTGATTATTTAGACCGCTATCCTCATGAATTAAGTGGAGGCCAGCAACAGCGGATTGGGGTTCTCAGGGCACTGGCAGCGGACCAACCGTTGATTTTGATGGATGAACCGTTCGGTGCTTTGGATCCCATCACACGGGATTCATTACAAACGGAATTTAAGAAATTGCAAAAACGGTTAGGAAAAACCATTGTTTTTGTAACCCATGATATGGACGAAGCATTAAAGCTTGCAGATCGCATTGTCATCATGCGAGCGGGGCGCATAGTGCAATTTGATACACCAGATGAAATTTTACGCAATCCGGCAAATGATTTTGTGGAAGAATTTATCGGAAAAGAACGGCTAACTGCACAAAGGACGCAAGTGCAAACGGTTGAAGAGATCATGAATCCAGATCCGGTCACGGTCACTGGTGATGTTCTTTTGTCCGAAGCGATTCGAATCATGAAACAAAAACGCGTCGATTCATTATTAGTGATCAATGATGATGGTCAGTTACAAGGGTATATCGATTTTGGCATCATCAATGAAGCCCGCTCCAGAAACCAAACGGTTGCCCAGGCGATGTTGCAAGATGTTTTTAAAGTAGAACGTGGAACGTACGTGCGGGATACCATGCAGACGATTTTGAAAAGGGGTTTAAAATACGTTCCGATTGTGGATAAAGACAATCGACTGGTCGGTATTATTACGAGATCAAATTTAGTTGATGTCGTCTACGATTCAATTTGGGGCGATGTAGAAACGGAAAACATGTAAGGAGGAGTATGTTTGGAGCTGTTTATTGAATTTTTCCGTGAAACCGGTTGGGATTTTTTCATAAAGATATGGGAGCATTTTTATATTTCGTTATTTGCCGTGATTCTGGGGAGTCTGGTTGCTGTTCCACTGGGAGTCCTGTTAACTCGCTTGCCCTTGTTGGCCAGATTGGTTATGGGGCTTGTCAACTTATTTCAAACCATCCCAAGCTTTGCCATTTTAGCGTTAATGATTCCGTTACTGGGTGTGGGGAAAATTCCTGCGATTGTTGCACTCTGGATTTATTCTCTCATGCCCATATTACGCAATACGTTTATCGGAATTCAAGAAGTAAGTAATGATTTGAAAGAAGCAGGGAAAGGCATGGGTATGACGGAATGGGAACGAATCATTCTTGTGGAGATTCCACTAGCAGTCCCGGTTATCATGGCTGGTATTCGCTTATCAGCAGTATTTGTGATCGGCTGGGCTACCCTGGCATCTTATATCGGTGCTGGCGGTCTCGGTGATTATATTTTTAGTGGAATGAATCTGTACCGGCCTGATTTAATTTTAGGCGGAGCGATTCCCGTTACGATAATGGCTTTAATGACTGATTTATTGTTAGGAAAAGTGGAAACATGGGTGACACCTAGAGGATTAAGAAGGATGAAAGCTAGTGTTTAGAAAGGAAGCGGTCATTTTGGTAATGAAAAAGGGCTTCGTGATTTTGTTTTTTACGATATTTTTTCTAGGCGGCTGTTCATTACCGGGATTAAGTGGGGCTCCGGACAATACGATTCGGATAGGTACAACGAATACATCGGAATCGCAAATCATGGGTGAGATGATCCGATTGATGATTGAACATTATACGGATTTAAAGGTTATGATGGTGAAAAATTTAGGTACTGCAACAGTGATGCATAATGCCATGCTGGAAGAAGCCGTGGATATCACATCAACCCGTTATACAGGAACGGACTTAACCGGTGCTTTGCAAATGGAACCGGTCAAGGATCCAGAAGAAGCGCTAGCCATTGTTCAGAGAGAATTTGCGGAACGTTGGGATCAAACCTGGTTTGATTCCTACGGATTTGAGAATACGTATGCCTTTACCGTCTCGAGGGAGCTTGCTGAAGAATACAATCTGGAAAAGGTATCTGATTTGGAACCTTTTGCTGACGAATTACGTTTCGGAGTGGACAATCACTGGATGCACCGTAAAGGAGACGGTTATCAGGAATTTACTGAAACATATGGTTTTGAATTTCCAAATATTTTTCCGATGCAAATCGGTCTCGTTTACCAGGCGCTGGCCAATAATGAAATGGATGTTGTGCTGGCATACTCAAGTGATGGACGGATCGCAGCGTTCGATCTCGTGATATTAGAAGATGATCTACGGTTTTTCCCACCGTACGATACCTCTCTTGTAGCTCGCAATGAAGTATTGCGGAAGCATCCTGAATTGAAGGACATTTTATCAAAGCTTACAGGAACGATCACTACTGAAAGAATGCAAGAATTAAACTATGAAGCGGATGGGGAAATGAGGGAACCGGCTGTTGTCGCCCGGGAATTTTTAGAGGAACATAATTATTTCGAGGAGGTGGAATAATGGGGGCACTGCATGATTTATTCCTTTATTATATGAATAACGCCTGGTATGTAGGGGAACAGTTTGTCAGGCAGTTTCTCATGTCCGCCTACGGTGTTTTATTTGGCGCATTGGTCGGCATCCCGACTGGCATCTTCATTGCCCATTATAAAAAATTGAGTCCATGGGTAATTTCTTTAGCTAATGTGATTCAGACAATTCCTTCATTAGCTATGCTTGCAGTACTGATGCTCGTGTTGGGATTGGGTCCGAATACTGTCGTGTTTGCTTTGTTTTTATATTCCCTGTTACCGATTATAAAAAATACGTATACGGGGATCCAACAGGTGGATCCTGCTATGATTGAAGCAGGTAAAGGAATGGGGATGACCCGCCTACAAATTTTAAGAATGGTTGAATTGCCTCTTGCTCTATCCGTTATTATGGCTGGCTTGCGTACAGCCCTTGTGATCACGATTGGCATTGCAACGATTGGGACATTTGTTGGAGCAGGAGGATTAGGCGATATCATCATACGGGGAACGAATGCATCGGATGGTACTGCCATAATACTAGCTGGTGCCATACCGACAGCCTTAATGGCGGTGGTTACTGATTGGCTGCTCGGTTGGTTAGAAAAGAAATGGGCGCCGGGGAGCCGCAAGGATAAAATTGCTTCAGTAGAAAGTGATTGACCTTTGCAGGCGTCCAGATTATTGTCTGGACGCCTTTCAATGAAAAGCGGGTTTTTGATTTAAAAAATCACTTTTGTAGTAGTGTTCCAGAATGTAGAACCACCGGAATTTGAAACAATAAAAAGATAAATAATCCAGTAAGAAAATCTCAAATATTTACTACTATAATAATCCTTCCTGTTCAAATAAATAAGAATAGGGAATGTCCAGGAAGATGAATAACTGTTCATTAAGTGGATAGGAAAAAGTCCGTATTTGCTCATTCCGATCGATATCGGTGTATAAATCGGACAGAAAACCGCGTTTTTCGATCGTCATGCGGGCGACCGTTTCAAAAAAGTACGGTCGCCAGCTCCAGTTTTTATACCTGCTTTCCGGTCGCAATTCCCAGGTGCCCTCATCATTTTTTTCAATATTGGCCGATAATTGCAGCCCCGTGTGGTCGGTGATATAAATCCGGAACGTAAAATCGTCACAGGCGGTCGCCACTTTTTGAATGATTTCATCGTAATTATTGTTAATCTCTATTTTGGCCAAGAGCGTTTTTAGCTTCTCATTAATTCGTGTCGCCATATCGATTTGCGCTTTGATTTTTTTCTGCTCATAAGCAACAAACATTTGAAAATCCCGCTGGATGATCTTTGTACATGCATCCGGTTCAACAAATTGTCGTTGCGGGGCCATTAAATAACTGCCCTGGTAAAAGCGTCCACCATTTTGCCAGGCATGATGGAGTTGACTGTATGTAGAGATCCCTTTAAACATAATGGTCGCGCCGATTTTTTCCGAAAGCAAAGTCAATGAATTATGAATATCGCGGTAAAGTTGGGGAAGCCCCTCTCTGTTTAGAAAGCTTAAATCAATTTTAACGATACTGGGCATTAAATAGGCAAGTCGTTCTAAATTGCCATTTTTCAGCCCATCATGATCCAGGGCCACCCGGATTCCCAGCGATTTTAAATAATTAAATAAAACGCGGACGGAATCAATTTCTTCCGCGATGAAATGATCTTTTAGTTGAATGATGATTTTATCATAATCCAGTCCTTGCTCATGATAGTTTTGCAGAAGATTTAAAATCCCTTCTCCTCTGTCCTTTAGAATGATTTGTGAATCATAATTGAAAAACATATATAATGAACGATTCCCTTGTTCGAAATAATAGTCGAGGGCTTTTTGAATTAAAATGTGATTGATTTCCATTCGAAATTCTTCGGGAATCGATGAATCCTGGAAAAACCAGGCGATCGGTTCAAGGTCATTTTCCGTCGTTTTGAAGTACGGAAAGACGTCGTAGCCGATTACTTGTTGCGTATCTGCGCTAATGACCGGCTGGTAAAGTGGGATGACATTTTGTTGGTTGAGCATGATATCGACTGGATCCATGAAGCGCACCTCCAAACCTACCCCTATTTAGTATTATAAGATAAGTTTTAGAAAGGAAAAGGGGAGATGCCCGAAAAGAGAAAAGGGATTCAGAAAGGGATATTTTTCTTGAGTATCAACTGAAATATTGATGGTGACATCCTGATTATTGAGCGATTAAAAAACGCAAAGGCGTCGATTCCTTTGCGTTGGGAGTGTGTTACAGTTTTTAATCATCCGAAGAATAAGTCGATGATGTTGCTGGAAGAGGAACTTTCTTTTACATAAAATTCGGCGTAACCGCAGTTTTTGCAGTACACCACCGCGAAATGATTGTGCTGAATGTCAAAGATTTTAGATAATCCGGTACCGGTGGCGGCGATCTCCTTTGTGCCTACCCGCGTATGTCCACACTTCACACAACCTCTTTTTTCCACACGATCTACCTCCTCAAATTACGAATGAAAATGGTAAAGAACGGTTAATCCCATTATTAAGTTAGCCATCCTCGCAAGATAAAAACCGAAAAAAACAGTTCTACCAACCGCCTGACTATATCCAGGTGACTAACAACTTCTTTTAAACTGTTAAGAATGTTATTTTTTGTTACCTTTAATACGAAGCTCAGGAAAAAAGGTTTTATTTTTCTAAAAAAATTTTAAGAACATATTTTTATCGGGAACCGTCAGCGGTGAAATTGCAGTTCCATTTGTGGGTAACCTTTTCCAATGATCAAAATAGTAGTGGGTTCATTCGCGAAAATATTCTTCCCTAGATGCCGGTAATACGGATACGAATAAAGTCGCAGCAAGGATGACCCCTGCCGTAGCAAATGTCAAGCAGACAGCTTGTAAGGAAAAATTTTCTGCTAGAAATCCTAATAGAAGTGTAAAACCGATTTGAATGACCCCCTGAACCACCTCGGCCAAACTACCGAACCGCCCCATGATCGTAACGGGAATATGATTTTGGAAAAAAGTGGCATACCCAGCATTGGCAAATGAGATAAAAAAGCCGACCATGATGAATGCGACGGCAGCCGTAATAAAATTGATGGATGAAAAAAAGAAAAAGTATCCGAGGGAGGTGAGAAGCATTCCGGCGCCTATATAAAACTTAAGCGAAATTCTTTTCGCAAGGAGAGTTGCAAAAAACGACCCCGCAATCAATCCGCCTCCTGTAATACTGACAATAAAGCCATAATCATGGTCCGATAAATGCAAGTGTAGTTTGATATACGTCAATTCCTGGGAATCAAGGGCGAAACCGATCAACATAGCGCCCTGGAAAAGTAAATATATGGCCAAAAAGTAGCGGGCGGTTAAAATGAAGTTTTTTATAATTCGCCAATCTTGAAGCCAGGTTCGCCAGTTGAATGTCTTTTCTATCGGTTTCCTTTCTTCATCCACGTCAGGAAGGAGGTAGATCAAGAATGCGCAAATGAGAAAGGTAAGTGCATTAAGAAATATACAGAAATCAGCGTTGGCATACATGATGATCACACCGGCAATTGCCGGTCCTAGCACCACCGCTCCTGAACTCGCCAATCCCATTATGGAGTTGAATTGTTTTCGTTGTTTGCGGGGGACTAATTTAGTGATATACACAGTTGAAGCCGGGCGGAAAAGGCACCGAACACATTTATGATCAGCAAGATGATATAAATCAACCACAAAGATTCTAGAAAAGGAATGCAAAAGACGAGAAATCCACGTACTATATCGGTAAGTACAAGGAGCTTTCTTTTGTTAATACGATCGATCACACTACCGGACCAAGTATTTGTCAACAATACCGCGATGGGGCGGATGATGAATAGACCGGCAACAGCTGCCGGGGAACCGGTCATATTTAAAATTTTAAGATTGAGCGCAACAAGGTACATTCAATTGCACAAATAGGAAATGCCAATTCCGGCAATTAACAATAGAGGATTTTTCCACGTATTCATTCATTTCTCCCTTTATCCCTGAAATTAAGATCATAATTGGATCTTGAGTAACCGATGGCTGCTACAATCTATGATATTTAATCCGATTCCTTCCTAATTGTTTATGGTAACGCAATGATTCATGTTATCAATTTTATTTATCAGTCGACAACATACCGTTTAAAGCGCCAGTAGCCCACGCCAATCAGAATGAGACTGACGACAGATAAAACGATCATACCATTACCGGAGTGAATGGCTTCATTAAATTGGCTGACTGCGAATTCCCGATTGATGATTTTATGCATATCGATGTAGGTGAACGGGTTATAAGGAGCAACCGGGAGCACCGCCAATCCTAAATACAAGGTCGTAATAACTAGTGCGGCATTGATCGTTGCATTTTTAATCCATAAGTTTAAGAGGAAGAACAGCGAGTAGAGAAACACAATAAGTACAAGGGTTAGCGGGATTAAGTTCAAAAAGTACTCCCCAAGTGTGATGAAATGGAATTCATCGCGTAAAGCATTTAATACGGGCTGGGTTCCACCGGAAAATTGTTCCGCCGGACCGTCATAAATGAGGACAGGAAATTGCAGACTACCGGAACTTGAAGTAAATACACTCAAAATGAGCGGAACCGACATGATGAAAAGTACGAATAATATCGTAAAAAATAGACCACTACCATATTTGGCCCAAAAGAGCGTCTGCCGTTTCAGGGGCAGGACCGTATAGAAATTGAACCCTCGGTTTTTCTTTGTTGCCTCTGAAGAAACGCCATTGGCGAAGATCAAGCAGCCGATGATGATGAAAAACGGGATGACTAACGATTGACTTATTTGATAGAGAAAGTGAAAACCCGGTTTGCCGTACCGCTCCGTTGCCTCTTCCCATCTTTCCAGTGCCTTACCAGTGAAATGATCATAGATGGTTGGGTGGAAAGGGTCATAGAAATTCCTCTGGATGAACGGTTCGATTCCGGCTTCTGCGAGTAAACGTCTTTCTTCAGCCGAAACCCGCAAGGTGAAGATCGATACGGTTTGATCTTCGATATAATAGTCCACAAGATTTCCACTCAATGCGACTTTAACTATTTCATTGAGTCGTTCGTATTGTTTTTGTGCAATTGGCCCCCAATTGTTTGCCGAAAGTTGTTCCAGCTCCCATTGATCTTCTTTAAGCATATATTCGTAAAATTCAATATCCGATTCTAAATTGTTAATTTTTTCTTCGTTATTTGCTTTTTTAGCATCTTCCAGTTCGGCCATTAGTTTACGAATCATTTCCGGGTAATCGGTCAGACTGTACTCTAAACTGATTAACCGATTCTCAAGAATATTTTGGGCCACTGTATGATTGATGAGATAAAAAGTGGCGATGGCCAAAACAGAAAGGAAAATGGCAACCTGGTTTCCTCTTTTCTTTAACATTTTTTTACATTCGAACAGAAAAACCTTCATTTAAATTCCCCGCTTTCGGATGATCGTCATGGCGGCGAAAAAAGAAATGCTGCCGGCGCCAAGTAAAACGATGGTTCCTATTGGATAGAAACTCGGTGAGTCGATAATCACCCGGTCAACCATTTGAAAGGTAAACGGGTTGCAAACAACATGAAGACCATAGTTTGAAAGCATCCAGCCACCTGCCAGGAAGATTAATAGAAAGGAATACGTGATTATAGTGTTTTTGAATACATAAGCGCTAAGCAAGAGAATACTGAGGAGAAAAGCAATAAAGCAAAGGCTGTAGACGATGCTTTGGATGAGATATTCACCGGTTGTGATAAAGGTGTCCAGTTTGGTATATAAAGGATAATTGAAAATATCACCTTCATTCCTTCCGAATAACACGCCTAATAGATAGGCACTTCCAAATACGGTAAAAAGCCAAGGAATACTCGCAATAAATAAACTTATATATTTTCCTGTTACATAATAGCCGCGTGAAATTGGCAGGGTAAATACTTGCCGGATTGAAAATTCATCTAGCTCTTTTGTTACAACGATTCCTACAACAAAGGCAAGGAGGATAAAACCGATCGGCGTCATGATAATAGAGACGATTTTTTTCATAAAAATGGCCGGTTGAATGGAAAGATCAAGGTCTTCCTTTGGTAAATTTCGCTTCAAAAGTTCTTCATTCAAGCGAATGATATTCTGCATGTCCATTTTACTGACACCGAAGTACGCATTTTCAAACTCAATATAGCGCAGGGCTGTTTCGTACACGGTTATTTCATTTTGTAATTCTTCACGCCAGAGATTAGCATAGATGGAACTGATCAATTCCTGCAACCCATTCGATAATTCCTCTGCCATACTTAATTGTGCTTCGAGAACTGGATCGGCTTTTGTCTGTAATTGATCTTCCAGCATGAAAATTTGTTGACTGATATCCTGTCTTAGTCTTGTAAAATGTTCGACCTTTTTCGTAGTGATCTGATCTTGCATAAGATAGTTGTAGAAAAATAGACTGGAAACAAAGAGTAGCGTTACTAGCAAAAACACAGGATATACTTTTAGCCGCCATAATTTTTTCCATTCAAACTGAATGATTTTCATTATTGCTCCCTCTTACTGAAAAATTTCCTCGTACATCTTTTCCGAGCCGGTGACTTCCTTTTGAATATCTAATATTTGCAATCCCTCATTTTTGAGTAGAACAAGAACCTCGTCAAGTTGTCCGGGTTGTAACTCGATACGAATTTTTTCTCCGATTTGATCAGCAGAAAAACCTTGCTCCCGGAATTGACGCAGGGCACTTTCAGGATCGGAGAGAAAAAAATAATAGTATGCTTTTTCGTGTTCGCTTAAATCGACTTCGATAAGCTTTCCATCTTTCAAAAAGATGATTTGTTTTGTAACCCGATCGATCTCCGCTAAATGATGCGATGATAAGAGAATCGTCGTTCCTTGTTCGGCCAGTTGTAAAAATATCCTTCTCATTAAAATCGCACTTGACGGATCAAGGCCTGTTAGAGGTTCATCAAGCAACAAAAGCTTCGGTTTATTGAGCAAAGCCATCGCCAGGAGCAAGTGCTGTTTCATCCCGAGGGAATATTTTCCCACCGTTTTCTTCAAATAACTTTCCATCCCCACATATTCCGCAACCTCAACAATTCTTTTTTTCGGCAATTTATGGATATCAGCGAGGTATTTTAAATGGTCGTAACCGGTCAGGTACTCGAATAAGACCCGGTTAT
>CALKAK010000064.1 GCA_937983015.1 uncultured Bacillaceae bacterium
TAGTAAAAAAGCCAACCGAAAAAGAAAGCAGTTCCTGTATAAAATGTGTAATGAATCCGACTGAAGAGGCGCCCAATTTTTCTTTTCCATATGAGAACTGAAGAAACAACTAATCCAATAATAACTAGAATAAATAAGTACGGAAACATATTTAATAAAAAATTATTTTCAGGTGCCATTCCATACGCTTCTTTCGGCAACTGATAAACCGGATCTATCTCTCCATTTATGATAGTACTAACTAATAACATCATAATGATTAACCCATAGATTGACCCTATCCATTTGGCTGAATACGCCATTTTATTTTTATTCGTTTGCTTTTTCCGCAACAATCTTATCATACCGGCAAACAACCACACTACAAGCGTTCCAATAATGAAAATAACTACAGAACCTAGTGTCATAAATGTAAAACTACTAGTTTCATACCACGGAGCTTTCGTATAAGTCATTGGACCATCTGACATCAATATCATATTTCCTTCCGCATCTTCTTCAAATACGATCGTGTTAAAATTGCCGTATGCGTCTGGACTTCGCTCGGTTCGTGTAGTCTTAAACACACCAGGTTCTAATTCATAAAATGGATGCGTTTCCCCCATATGTGTAACTTGTAAATGTCCATCATCCGCTTCTACTTGAATCACTCCGATAAGAAGACTCGTGAATTTATCATCTGTTGTTAAGCTTTTTCGATTTTGGTGATATTCTCCTGTATATTTTTTAAGGTCCTTTGTCATCCCTTCTGTCACCGGTGCCAACGCCGTTTCTTCTTTCGGATAAAATTTATCCATAAACGCTTGTAATACTTCATTATGAAGTAAATAGTTGCCGCCACTATAAGATATAAAAATACCCATTTTTTCTTCCGGCATTAAAATAAGGATAGAATTATACATCATCGTCGATCCGCCGTGCATCAAAATTCTTTTATCATGCATATTCCCTTCAATAAATCCTAACGTCATGCCGTTTAATGCCGGATGATGAGTAAACTGTTGTTCAAACATTTGATTAACTGTTTCTTCTTTTAAAAATGACTCGTCCTCAATTTGACCACCTTGCAAAAAGGCGATCATAAAATTCGCCATTTCAGAGGCAGAACTGCTCATCCCTCCTGCAGGTGCGGGCATATATTCAAAACTTGCTTCCTTAAAATCTCCGTCTACATAGCGATAAGGTTTTGCCATAAAGTCCGCCAATTCCTCAGGAACAGGCTGTTCAAACGTACTATTATCCATCCCCAACTTATTAAATATATTTTCTTCGATGTATAAAGAAAATGGTATTCCACTCACTTGCTCAACGATATAACCTGCAAGTGCTGTGCCGTAATTTGAGTAAGCGAGCACTTCCCCTGCTGGAAAAATTCGTTCTGGTAAAAATTCACGTACATACTTGTCTAGCGGAGGTAACTTTTCTTCTTCCAAAGTAAAAATTTTGTTTGAATAATCTTCGAAACCTGGCGTATGTGTCAGTAAATGGCGTAGGGTGATTGGTGTTGACCCAAAAGCCGGAATGTCAAAATCGATGTATTCATTGACATCCGTATCTAAATCTAATTTTCTTTGTTCCACTAATTGCATCACAGCAGTCCATGTCATTAATTTAGAGATGGAGCCAACCCGAAAAAGAGATTTTTCAGGGTCAACTGGAGTTTCCAAATCGATATCGGCATACCCATACCCTTTTTCAAAAATTACTTCCCCATCATGAACGATACTAACGACAGCATTTGGAATGTTTTCTTTAGCTACTTTTTCTTCCATAAGCTCATCGATCGTTGTCGCCATATCATCTTGCTTCATCGCATTGATCGGAAAAGGATTTCCGACCATAAAAAATAAGCAAACAAAATAATAAACAGAAACTGATGAACTTTTTCATTACTCCCCCTATATAAAACACTTGATATATATCATTAGTTATATTATATGTAGTATAACATTAGTTGTAAACAAAAATTTTCTGAAATTGACAAACTACCTAACTAAAAATAGAATGTATATCAGTTGATATATATCATTTTTCAAGGGAGTAGTTCATATGGCCCCACGAAAAAAATTTACTAAAGAAGAAATTGTTCTTGCTGCATTTGAAATCGCGAAAGAAGAAGGTTTAGATGCGATTACAATCAGAAAAGTAGCTAAAAAACTCGGAAGCTCGATCGCTCCTATTTATGTGAACTTTGAAAACGTTGAGGAGCTGATTCAAGCAGTTATTGAACATACGAATGAAGTGGCAAAACAATTAGTTTTAGAACAAAATTCTGGACATCCTTTTCATGATATCGGTATTGCAAGTATTAAATTCGCAAAAGAATACAGCGTTTTATATCGCGACTTAATTTTAAAAGATAATCCATATATGAAACAAAATAAGAGAGGAATAAAATTTGCCATTCATCAAATGAAACAGGACCCGAATTTACAAGGGTTAACAGATGAGGAATTAAAAGATGTTATTATGAAAATGGATATATTCCATACCGGGCTTGTCGTTCAAGTCGCTAATGGCTTGCTGCCAGATTATGTGACAGAGGAAAAAATGATTGAAATGTTGGATTCGGTGGCGGAAGATATTGTGTTAGCGACGTATGTGAAAAAAGAAAAACGGTAAAATTAAATTTGATTGTGATAAATCAGCTTATATGTTAATCTTTATATAAATCGAATAGGATTTCCTTCGGGGTCGGGTGAAATTCCCTACCGGCGGTG
>CALKAK010000065.1 GCA_937983015.1 uncultured Bacillaceae bacterium
TTGAAATCTTATTGAATTATGATATTGAGGGGATCGTGTTCGGCTGCCTCGATGAATACGGCGAGATCGATCTCGAAAAAACAAAGATGATCGTGAACCTTATCCACCAATATAATAAAGATGCGATCTTTCATCGGGCCTTTGATTGCGTCAATGACCCGTTTCAAGCAATTGAAGTCTTAATCGATATAGGTGTAAAACGCGTGTTAACCGGGGGTTTAAGAACAAGAGCGATGGATGGAATTCAAATATTAAAAGAATTACAGGCCAAATACGGTGATAAAATTGAAATCCTTGCCGGTGGCGGTGTCACCGCCGAAAATGTTGCTGAACTTATGAAGAAAACGAATATTAAGCAATTCCATAGCTCATGCACCGGGTGGCGAAAAGACCCGACCACCCGAACCGAACACATTTCGTTTGCCTTCGCACCAGAACCATCATATCGAGACCACTACAATATGGTGGATTATGAAAAGGCCGTAAAATTCGTGAAAGCTGTGAAAGAACTGTAAATGAGTAAATAGAAGCACAACCTTTTTCTTATGGAAACACCCGGTTTTTCTGAAGCCGGGTGTTTTTGTTTGATAGTTGAGTTATTAACAAATTTAATTAAACGCGGAAAGGTTTATTGAATTATCATCCTATCACAACATACAATTATTCGAATCATTTCGTCTCTATAATTATTTCCCGCGAAATAAAATATGATTTTGCGAAACTAGTTTCTAATTAACACCTATTCATTTTCTGTATCGCGAATGTTGGGAACTTTTTCGATCTATTTTCTATTTAAATTTCGAAAGAAAAATGTAAAGCTACAAATCACTTTAACAATATCACGAGATCATCACACACAACAAATCTTCATAGAACGCGATTTGATGAACAAGATCAAATACAGACTCTCGATCACGAAACACCCTCGTTCAAGTTGACGAACATTCTTCATTAACGGGTATGTCTCCGCTCAAAGATGCCCATTCTTTGTAATCCAAAAACATCTTCCATGGATTAAAACTCCACTAATAAGGCAAAAAAATCCCCCCATCCATCCGGATGGGGTTTCCAAGATCTTTGGAAAGGAGGAAATAAACAACGACTTGTAAAACGCTCGTGATGAAATGAATGTAAGAACGGAAACTGAATGAACCACTAGAAATAGTGCTACCCAATCAAAACGGATATAAGGAGTAGTGGATAGTCAATTCCTTGTAACCGTTTACATTATACACCAAAAATTTCCTTTTTTCAATAGGCTTTGCGAAAAAAAGGAAACTTCATCTTCACACGATCTTCTTCAGTTTTTCCGTGATTTTTATTAACAGTTCGGCGAGATTCGTCTTATTATTCGTGTAAACATCTTGATAGGATGTCACCAATATTTCTTTAAATTGCTCTTGTTTATCTTGCTCCCGCATGCTCTAACCTCCAAACCAGATAAACACAGTATAGGCGTAACCGGCTAGCCGATCCCACCCATAATAGGTCCATCATCGATATATTAGTGTATTCCAAAACGCGAAAATGGGTTCTTATCATGAAATAACCTTAACAGTATTATAAACGCCCGGAAGGAATATTCAAGATACAAAAAATAACAAAAGGTTACATTTTTATGAAAATAACGGATGTTTTTATCGGCCAAAAATGAGAAGTTAAGAGTCGAATTGTTTTCCTTGTTAACCTCTATAAATATGAATGCTTTATTCAGACCAAAATAATTGTGATAATAATCATCGATGATCGCTACGAATAACACCTTGAACCCAGATGTGTCTTTATCGTTGTGGTTCAAGCGAATTTCCGGCATCCAGATGATCGTCGGATTGTTCAGTTCCACACTATACGGCAAAATTCTTGTTGCATTCACCTTTTTGCATAATTATTTATATATTCTATTTTAGTATTTTTTTACTATTTTTTTCAATTTCTTTTGATAAGAAAAATAGGAATATATTACTAATTCTGTTGCAATCACATGATCTTATTACTATGAAAACATCACGAACATAGGTATTTAAAAAGGGAGCTGTTACAGCCCCCTTTACATGATGTCATCTTATTCCACTTCTTCTCTTTTCAAAACATCTTGAAGAAATTCGAGAAGTTTGGGACGTAATTCTTCATCCTGCAAGGCGAATTCGATCGTTGTGGTGATAAAGCCGAATTTTTCCCCTACATCATGACGGCTACCTTCAAATTCATAGGCAAAGACACGCTGAATCTGATTGAGTTCGGCGATCGCATCAGTGAGCTGGATTTCACCACCAGCACCAATCTTTTGTTTATCGAGGAAACGGAAAATTTCCGGTGTCAAAACGTAACGACCGATGATCGCGAGATTGGATGGTGCGGTTCCTTGCGGCGGTTTTTCCACAAGACTCTTTACTTCATAAAGTCGGCCTCGATTATTCAGTGGTTCAATCACGCCATAACGATGCGTTTCTTCCTCAGGTACCCGTTGTACCCCGATCACCGATGACAGGGTTTCTTCATATTGTTCAATTAGCTGTTTCAAGCAAGGTGTGTCATTACGGACAATGTCGTCACCGAGCAGGACGGCAAACGGTTCATCGCCGATAAAATTACGGGCACACCAGACAGCATGTCCGAGGCCTTTTGGTTCTTTCTGACGGATGAAATGGATATTCCCTAGATTGGAAGAATAACGGACCTCTTCCAAAAGGTCTAATTTCCCTTTTTCTTCTAAATTGCGTTCCAATTCCGGTGCGCTGTCGAAGTGGTCTTCAATCGCCCGTTTCGTCCGGCCAGTAACGATAATAATATCTTCAATACCGGACTCAACCGCTTCTTCGACTATGTACTGAATCGTTGGTTTGTCAACGATCGGCAACATCTCTTTGGGCATCGCTTTTGTTGCCGGTAAGAATCTCGTTCCCAAACCAGCCGCTGGTATGATCGCTTTTCTAACTTTCTTCAATTCGAATGCCTCCGTTTTTTATTTTTTTCGACATAATCCAAAACTTATGTATTAATTGTATGATAACAGAATTTAAAAATAATTCAACAAATTAAATAGTAAAGTATTATTAACTTACAATATTATATCACACAAATATTCACCCTTTAACGTGTAGACTAGTATTTTGTTACCATATTACAAATATCAAGATTCTTTAGCACATTTTAAAAATCCTACAAACACCGATACATTTTTTGATTATATCACTCACTTGAGTATATATTCGCACGAGTATTTTAAGTGTCAAATCCGTCGAAACAGAAAAAATCCAATCAAAGGTACAATACGTATTCAGTCGAACAGCGACAGCCACGTCGGTTTATTTTACGCTTTTTAGTAAGATCTCTTCAAGAATATACGGATAAATTTTTATCAATTTAAACATATACTAGACGGCCCTCTGTTTAAACATCGAAGCCAATCTCCGCACAATAATCAAGATCATCTGACGAATTCATTTATCTTTTTACTATATTCTAATTCATTTTCTTTTTCCATGGAAAAAACTGCAAAACATATACAGAACTCTTGAAATAGTCATTTAGAGTTGCTTCCTTTGTCCTAAAACAGATTACTAGATTTGATTCATTTTAACTATACAGAATTTTACAAAAATATTATATAATTTAAACGATTCCTTAATATTTATATGTCATAAATACCCTTGGATGACATACTCGTACCTGGGGGTGGTAAGGAACAAAAATAATGGTCAAGAGAAGGAATTTTTACCGCAATAAAAACGGGCCTGATAGAAAAAAATACCTTTTATCGAGGTGTGAACGATGAAAGAATTCAAGAAACGATTTTTTGCCCTGATCGGAACATTGGTCTTAACAATTAGTCTCATTTTTCCTGGTATACCAACACTAGCAGATGATCAATATGGAAATGAGCAACAAGATCCAGATACCCCATTTTCGTTAACGATCTTGCATGTTAACGACTCACATGCTCGGGTCGAAAAGTTCCCGCAATTAAAAACGGCGGTGGATAAATTGCGGCAACAAAATACGAATCATCTTTTGCTTCATGCCGGTGACATATTTTCGGGAACTTTATATTTTACAATTTTTGAAGGTCTTGCCGATCTCGATATGATGAACGCCATCGGCTTTGATGCGGCCGTTTTCGGAAACCATGAGTTCGATAAAGATTCCGCAACCTTGGCCAATTTCGTCAAAGATGCCGAATTCCCATTTGTGAGCGCGAATATTAATTTCGCCAACGACCCAATATTAGGCGAATATTTCCATCCCATTATCGCAAAACCCGAAGATGTAAAAAACGGTGAAATTTACGAGGCGATTATCAAAGATTTTAATGGTGAATTGGTCGCGATCTTCGGTTTAACGACGGAGGATACGGTGCGAATCGCTAGTCCCAGCGAATATATCGAATTTAAAAACTTCATCGAAGCGGCTAAAAACACGGTGAATTATCTAGAAGAACTCGGAATCAACAAAATCATCGCTCTCACTCATCTCGGTTACAACGCCGATCTTGAGTTGGCAAGCGAAGTCGATGGTATCGACATCATTGTCGGCGGTCATTCCCATACTGAATTACCCGAAGGGGTTTTCGTTGATAAAGAAGAACCAACCGTGATCGTTCAAACCGGGGAATATTTGAACAACCTTGGGAAACTCGAAGTAACCTTTGACCAAAATGGTGTGATTCAGAACTTTGTTGCGGAGTTAATACCTCTTAATAACTATGAGCCCGATGAAGATCTTGCCAAGAAAGTAGAAGACTATCAAAAAGAAATTGATGAACTTATGAAAGAAGTTGTCGGGGAAACCACTGTCCATCTCGATGGGGAACGGGAAAATGTCCGAACAAAAGAAACGAACCTCGGGAATTTAATCGCTGACGGTATGGTTTGGAAGATGAAACAATTCTTCCCGAACACAACTATCGCCTTGCAAAATGGCGGTGGAATCCGCGCATCTATTGATGTGGGCGACATCACAATGGGAGAAATCCGCACCGTGCTTCCTTTTGACAATACCCTCGTTGCGATCGAACTGACTGGCCAGGAACTTTACGAAGCCTTAGAAAATAGTGTGTCCCAATATCCCGAACAAAACGGAGGATTTCTACAAGTTTCTGGGATAAAATTTAAATTCGATCCGGAACAACCTGTTGGGAAACGTGTCTGGCATGTGGAAGTATTGAATACCGAGGGTGAATATGAACCGTTACAACTTGATAAAATGTACACCGTTGCGACGAACTCTTTTATCGCCAAAGGTGGGGACTTCTACGATTCGTTAAAACGAGCCTATGAAGACGGTCGGATGGTAAATATAGATATACCCGATTATGAAGTCTTTAGCGAATATATAAAGGAATTCTCCCCGGTATCACCGGAAGTCGAGGGTCGGATCACTGTGGAAGCCAAGCCTGAGGAGACCCCGGATCCAGAGGATCCTGGTGAAGAACCGGGAGATACACCAGGTGATGACGATAAGCAGCAAGATCCTGGAACTGGAACTGGCGATGAAGACGGCACTCATGACGATGGTAAAGGATCGAGCGATGATCAAGAAAAAACAACTCCTGATAGCGACAAAACAGATGGTACAAAAGAACAAACAACGAAAGATGGACAAAAACTGCCGGATACCGCGACAAACAACTATAACTTCCTTCTGATTGGAATCGCTCTGATGACACTTGGAGCAGGTACTTTCTTCATCATCACAAGGAAATCCAAAAAATTAATACATTAAACGATGAATGCCCGGGAGAAAAGTAGGGGGAGTTTCAGGAGATTAAACAGCTAATTTAAGGAACGATCGAAACCCGAACATTTCCCGGGCTTCCTGCGTTAAGCAATGCTAATAAACAACACGATGACCGTTTTAAAGATTGACCCTACACGAAAACTCGATTGAAATTTCTAACCTCTCAAAACATCTCAAGAAAAATCTTTAATTTCCACAAATGCTACATCCTCGAAGCAGATCAGCAATTGATAGATATCCGCAATCGTCAATTTGTACGGAATCCCGATATTCATACTGATATCATTCCCCCCGTCTATAAAACCACTGATATTCAATTGATAAATAGAAAAATTTTGTTTTTCAAATTCCTTGATGAAATGCCGATAGTTAGCCCCTTGTTTTAAGCGAATTTTCAATAAAACTTCGCGATCCCGTAATGATTTAGGACCGATTTTACTCATGATAAACGGTATTATTTTCACGCTGATGATAATCAGCAGCACACCGATAACCGCCTCAGTATAAAATCCAACTCCTACCGCAACCCCTATTCCAGCAGCGCCCCAGATCATCGCCGCGGTAGTCAGACCTGTTATGCTATCATTATCCTTTCTTAAAATGACGCCAGCCCCTAGAAAACCGATACCTGAAATAATTTGTGCTGCCAGCCGGAGTGGATCCATGGAAATTTTCACGCCCAAAACCGATGGCGGTGCAATATACGCGGTTTCAAAGGAAACCATCGTGATGAGACAGGAAATCACACAAATAATAGGGCTTGTTTTTAATCCTACCGGTTTTCTTTTTAATTCCCTTTCTAGGCCGATAATTAACCCTAGAATAGCAGCCAGTGTAAATTTAAATATAATTTCATTGGTAATAGGCGAAAAGTAAAACAAATAAAATACACCTTCTTTGTATTCTGCTAGTATTTTTATAGAGTAACCTACTAATTTAGACGGGCTACTAATTAATTAAATTTAGGAAAGGGCTGAATCCCGATTGAAAGAATCTTAGATTTAGCCCTTTCCTTTTTTAATAATTATTATTCATATTGACTTTTTGCTTTTTCAACGACTTCCGCATATTTTTGCAAGGTTTCCACTACATCTTTGCCATCCAGAACAACTTCACTTAGAGCTTCATTAAGAGCCTGGTTGACTTCAGACCAGTACGGAACATTCGGTAGTGGTTCGGCAACCTCCATTGCTTCCTGTACCGATTCGAAATAAGGTTTTTGCCAGTCTTCTACTTCACCGTAAACATCGTTGCGGAAAGATGCCCAGCCCAACCTGGTTACCAATTCGGTTTGGACGTCTTTGGACATCAAATATTCCATGAATTTAATAGCCAGATCTTTATTCGGTGAACCAACGGGAATACCTAAAACTTCCCCGCCTAGAGTTTTGACACGACCATTCGGTCCAGCATAACCGGAATTAGTTTTAATTTCTTCCTTACCACCATCTTTTACAATGATGTTGACACCAAACGGCCAGTTCGGGGCATAGTATACAGATTCTGTAGCTAAGAAATTGTTTGTTGAACTAAAACTTGCCTTCAATGTATCTTCAGACAAATACGGCCATAATTCTTGCAAGTACTCGAATGCTGTGATCGTACCTTCGCTCATCAAATCGAGCGGGTCTCCGCCAGCCTGACGGATGAATTCAGCAATTTCGATAACGTCACCGGAAAGCTTTATCTTCAGGGCAACACGTCCAACGCCTTCTTTTTCCTTTAAGGTCTTCGCTACATGAAGTAGCTCTTCCCAAGTAGTCGGTGCTTCAAGACCATATTGTTCGAACTTCGCTTCATTGTAATAGTTGATCTCAACGTTCGGACGATAAGGGAAGAAATAGGTTTTTCCTTCATATTCCCCTGCTTTTACAAGACCTTCGATAGCCTCAGCAGGAATAATACCTTTGTGCTCGGTCAAATCTTCGACCAATCCGTTGGCAATCAGCGTTGCGATATTGTTCACGTCTTGAGCAATCAAGTCAATCCCCATTTTTCCTGCTTGATCCATTGCCTGTAATTGTTTGACAACGTCTTTAGCCTCAATCTGAATCGCTTCCACTTTCACATTATATTGTTCCTCAAAAGCGGGGATGATATGTTCCCGCATGACTTCCCATTCTTCTTCACTTAAAGCCATCGTTACATTTAATGTTCTTGTTTCTTCAACTTTTTCTTTTGACTCCTTTGATCCGCTATCAGATCCATCTACAGTCTTACCAGAACCACATGCAACTAAAGTAAGAGCAACCAAAAGAGTGAATAAGGCAAAAACGATATTTTTCAATCGAGTCATTCCTATTGTCTACTCCTTCCATTATATAAAAAATATTGTTATAATCTTTAACCCTTAACAGCGCCACTGAGATAATCCGATTTTAAATATCTCTGGAAAATAAAGGTAATGATAAATACTGGAATTGCCAGGATAATCGCGTAAGCGGCCTGATCGAAAAATCCTCCTCTCTCTACGTAGTAATAAATTTGCAGTGGCATTGTTTTGGTTGTAAGCGATAAATAAAGTGCATAAGTGAATTCATTCCATGAATTCAGCCAAACATAAATGGCGGAAACGGCAATACCTTGCATGGCAACCGGAAAAATGACCAAACGTAACGTTTGCAATCTCGTTGCCCCATCAATAAACGCAGCTTCCTCAAGATCAACGGGAATCGCTGAAAATGTGCTAACTAAAATCCAGGCCATAAATGGAATTTCACGAATGAGATGGGCAAGCACCAATCCTATATTCGTATCCAATAAGTTCCATTCTAAAAATCGAACAGATATAGGCAAGGCAATACTTACTGTAGGGAACATCTTCGTAAAAAATAGAGCAAGAATAAAACCATATTTTAACTTAGGACTCATTCGCGAAATCGCATAGGATGCCGGTGCAACGATAAATGTTGCCAAAATCATCGTCAGCGTAGCGACGGTAAAGCTTTTGATCAATGGAGGCCATAAATTTCCCGATTTAAAGACTGCGATCCAATTATCATAGGTTATATTTTTAATTAAAAAACTCGTATGTGGCGTT
>CALKAK010000066.1 GCA_937983015.1 uncultured Bacillaceae bacterium
GCTCAAATGAATAAACAGGGTCTTACTTCGTCTTGTTCAGTTTTCAAGGTTCGATGCTCTCCAAAAGCGACTTTTAAATTATATCATGAGATGAAATTTTGTCAATAACTTTCTTGAGTTTTGTTAACTCATCCACAGCGATTATTAATATACCAGCTTAAACACAATATGTCAACAGCTTTTTATTTTTTACAATACTATTTGTTCTTGACGGAAAAACGCCTTTCAATCATTTTATCCTCATTACGAACCACACTGATATAATTTTTTTCGACTAAAAACTCGATCAACGGGACAATTTCATAAGAATAGTGCCGAAATTCCGAGTGCATTATAATTTCATGCAAGGTCCATTGTTCCCTTGTTTTCAATACTTCTAAAAGATGCGTAGTGCAAAGATCTATATTCTTGTGAATGAAAAATTCTAAAGCTAAAAATATTAATTCTAACCGTTTAGATAATCGTTCATCGTTATTGATGATCTCATCATACATCTTGCTTAATTCTGGTTCGATTCGTTTTACTTGATTCCAGACAACGGTTTTCGGGAGCAAACCTTTTTCTATAACGGCTATTTTTCCAAGATGCTGAAGAGACTGGATTAAATAAGTATAGGCATCTAAATATTGTTGCTTTTGATATAACGACTTCCCGTCTTTATAATTACAAATTAATTTTGCAAATTCAATGCCCAGCTTAACTTTCCGTTCATAAAAAGGAAAATCTTTCAACTCCTGGATGAACTGACGTAAAAAGTCATTCCGATCAAAAATAATCTTTCCATATAGAAACCATTCAAAAATTATTTTATTCGTCCCCGCTAAGATCCATTCTCTTAATTCTGAATCGGGAATAACATAGAGCAAGATTCTATTTTCTTCATGAAAGTACGTGTCGGTAATTTGCTTTTTAAAATCGGAATCCGTGACAACCAAAAATACTAAATCGAATGCCCGGCAAAGATCGGGATCATCAACCAGTAAAATGCCCTTGGTTGTTTTTCTACTTGCCCAGGGTTGATAAATCGCCCTTAAATGACACTCCATTCGTTCGCCTCCAAACTTTATGTTTCATTTACAAATTCGACATTTCTTCTTAATATCCCCCTTACAAAAGTAATTTTTTATACTGTTTTGCACAATAAACTTTGCACAATAAACAGGGGATTATTGTCAGAAAAGTTCTTTTTGTTTTAATATAATAAATAGATTGTGGTATATTTTGTTTGGAGGGAACGAATATGAAAAAACCTAAAAGTAAAATTCATAAAATCCGGACCCTTGCACTTTTATTAGTTTTCGTCGGATTTATTATCATGTATGCCGGTCTCCTTTTCCGTAACCAGCCGATTTTAATGAGCATTTTGATGATGCTCGGTTTGCTTTCATGTGTAGCTAGTGCCATCATTTATTTTCTTATCGGGATGTTGTCTGTAAAAGCGGTAAAAGTGGTATGTCCCGGTTGTAATAAAGTAACAAAGATGTTAGGTAGAGTTGATATCTGCATGTATTGTGAAGAAGCCCTAACTCTTGATAAAAGTTTAGAAGGTCTGGAATTTGATAAAGCTTATAATCGAAAGAGAAATATTTAACAGTTTTCTACAAACGATTATTTTCCCAGTTAGCCGGTAACAAGCTACTTTTAGTTCCTGATCGAGGTGAAGAAGTCCCCGGCCGCCGGGACAACCATTCATCGCAAAAAAATGGCCAAAATAAAAAGAGCTATTTTAGCTCTATTTAAGGAGGTTATGAATTCATTTTCAGCGATTCCTTTTTTAAACAATCGGGACACAACCCATAAACTTCGAGACGATGATGGCTTATACGATACTCAGTTACATGTTCAGCGAAATGTTCAACTTCGTCGAGTCCTGGATACTGAAAATCGACGATTTTTCCGCATTGTTCACAAATTGCATGGTAATGTTCGGTAGTGGTAAAATCAAATCTACTTGATTGATCGCCGTATGTCAATTCTTTAACAAGCCCCACATCACGGAACACACGTAGATTATTGTAAACTGTTGCTACACTCATATTTGGAAATTTGCTTTCCAAAGCTTTATATATTTCATCGGCTGTTGGATGGCTTTCACATTTGATCAAATATTCCAGTATCGCATGACGCTGTGGTGTAATCCGAACACCTGATTCTTTCAACGTATCCAGGGCTTCCTTCAGTCGATTATGCGACACCGTCATGCACCTCTTCTCTTTAAAATATATTATTATATAATAATTCTTATAATTAGTATACTAACTTTTGGCCTAATTTGTCAATAAAGTAAGCGGGAAATGACGGTTTTTTGTGAAACATTTCATAATTAATTCACAATTATTCTTTTTAGATGTCAATATTTTATTAAAAAATTCTTTGGGTCCCTTTTTCCGGTCATTTCACTTTTCATGTAGTCGTTCCTCTTCAATCTGCAAACTGTAATTTACGTAGCGACCGGCCACAAACAGATAATCAGACAGTCGATTCAGATAACTGAGCACAACCGGAGCTACATTGTCGATTCCTACCACTAATCTTTCTGCTCGCCTTACAACCGCACGTGCCACATGCAGTGCACTCGCAGCTGGATGTCCACCAGGTAGAATAAAATTTTTCAATTCCGGTAGTTCTGCCTGGAGACGATCGATATCCTTTTCCAAATCCTTCACGTCATCTTCGCTTAATTTCCAATGGACTTCCTTCCCCTCAGGTGTTGATAAATAGGATCCGACATGAAAAAGATTGGTCTGAACCTTATGTAATGTTTCAAGGAGAAGGGATTGATTGGAAAAATTAACCTGCTTGAGGAAACTAACTGCTAAACCTATCATGGAATTTGCCTCGTCACAAGTTCCATAAGCTTCAACACGCAGATCATTTTTTGGTACCCGAATCCCATATAGAAGTGATGTAGTACCTTTATCACCAGAACGAGTATAAATTCTTGCCATCTTAATACCCCCGATCGAGATCCACTATATTTATCATGTGCTCTTTTTCATTTAAATAATGATGTAAGTTAGTTTCAAAAATTTCCATCGCTCGTTCTAAATATGGTGCAGTGACACCGGTAATATGAGGGGTAATGGTGATGTTTTTACATGACCAAAAGGGATGGTTCTCAGGTAACGGCTCTTCCTGAAAAACATCAAGGTAAGCGTGAGCAATTTCCCCTTGATTTAAGGCAGCGAGTAAATCCCTTTCATTTACAGCATCACCGCGACCGACATTGATAAAAACACTGTTCGTTTTCATGAGAGAAAATTGTTCTTTTGTAAATACGTTTTTCGTCGCTTCTGTACTCGGAAGTACCGAAACGACAAAATCGGCGAGTGGCAGGACCTCATCCAACTTTTCCATAGGATATATAGCATCAAAATGTTCATTTTTGGAAACCGATCGCTTGATCCCTAACGTTTTCATCCCGAAACCTTTAGCCAATTTCGCGATATGGCTCCCGATGGCTCCCGCTCCAACTACGAGAAGCGTCTTACCATATAACTCATCGATCTGGACTTGACGGTTCCAGTGTTTTCTTTCTTTTTCCTTTAAAAACAGAGGGAATTTTTTTACATATTGAAGTATGAAGGCAAAAACGAACTCACTGATCGGAATTTTATGAATTCCCCGTACGTTTGTCAATAAAATACCTCGCTCCTTAATGGCTTTCAGTGGCAAATGGTCCAGACCAGCAGATAAAACCATTAACCATTGCAGATTCTCAGCTTTTCTCAGGCGCTCTTCCGTCAAATTCTGTCCATAGGTAACTAGCACCTCAGCCTTTGTCAAATCATCACCGACATCTTGTAAACTGTTATAGAAGGCGAACTCTACATCGACAAAGGTCTGGCATAACCGTTTTTTCATTTTTTCATTGAGCCCGGCAGCGATTATGATATACAAACGAACTCCTCCCCTTTCAAACCCTTGTTTCGATAAGAACTTCCTATAGAAAATATATGATTTTAGATTTTATTAAAGGACAAGTAGTCCATTTATAAAAAGCATGAAAGTATATCATATTGCAACAGAAACTCAAACATAAAAAAGGCAAGTCGCACCAAAGACTTGCCGGAAGAGAAAAGTTTTATTTTGAGGAGGTATGCCCTAATACTACGATATGCATCCCGTTATTTTTGGACTGGTTATTCGCCTTTTTCCGAACAAACAGGCTTTTTAACCATGACCGGCAAGTTGTTTAACAAATTGTAAGGCTTCTTCCACATGACCATCTACTTTAACATTTCGCCATTCCCTAACGATTTTTCCTTCTCGATCAATAAGAAATGTGGAGCGTTCAATGCCCATGTACTCTTTGCCAAAATTCTTCTTCAATTTCCATACACCATATTTCTCTGCGATTTCATGGTCTTCATCAACGATCAACAAAAAAGGTAAGTTGTATTTTTCGACAAATTTTTTATGTCGTTCTAAAGGATCTGTGCTCACACCTAAAATAACGGCATTCAGTTCTGCAAACTGATCATGATGATCCCGAAATGCGCATGCTTCTTTCGTGCAGCCCGGTGTCATATCCCGCGGATAAAAATATAAAATGACATATTTTCCCCGGAAATCTGACAACTTGACTGTCTCGCCATTACTTGCCATGGCTTCAAAATCCGGGGCAAGCTCTCCGACCGTAATCGCCATCGTAGAGACCTCCTTAATTTTTATAATTGAATTGTATGTAATTAATATGTGGCTAAAAACGTCTTGATTCAAGTATAAAATCTTGCTGTCATCATAAAAATAACATACTGTGTATTTATATGTAGACAAAATCCAAACGCCTGTTAAAGATTCACCTTACTCCAACGTTTTATTCGTTATCACGAGTAGGTACATGCTTCGTGCGCTATATAAAAATAGAAAATTAAATGAGGGGAAAAACGATGAAACTTGGTGCCCGTACTTTCAAAACCGGCCTGGCCGTTGTCCTCGCCCTATTACTCGCTAGAATATTCAACCTTCCATCACCGGTGTTTGCCGGTACCTCGGCAGCCCTGGCGATGCAGCCATCCATTTACCGGTCGTATATAACACTGATTGAGCAGATTCAAGGCAATGTGATCGGCGCGATACTAGCCATAGCCTTCGCCCTGGCCTTTGGTAACGATGTTCTTGTTATCGGTATGGCCGCAATTATATTAATCATGGTTCACATTCAATTAAAGATCGATTCATCGATCCCGCTTTCTTTAGCGACATTGATCGTGTTGATGGAAACACCCGGAGATGAGTTTTTTCCCTATTCCCTGTTGCGCTTTTTGACGATTATGTTAGGTGTCCTGGCCGCATTCGCCGTAAATATCAGTTTTTTTCCACCGAAATATGAAAAGCGGTTGTTCGCAAGCATTTCTGAGTTAACCAATGACATCCTAAAATGGATACGGGTAACACGTCAACAATCTGCCGATCACCAGAAATTAAAAAGAACCATCGAGGATCTGAAAGACCGTTTAATCAAACTCGATCAGCTGTATTTACTGTTTAAAGAGGACCGCGGATTATCGATCAAGAAAAAATTTAAAGATCTACGTAAGCTTGTATTATACCGGCAAATGATCCAGGCGGCAAAAAGCGCTTTAAATATTTTAAAAAAGCAAAATCAGTGCGAGCATGTACTAGAAAAAATTTCCAAAGAATCCCTTCAACAAATATCCGCGATTATTTTTCAACTGATTAGTAATCATGAACAGTTACTCATGCGCTACGTCGATCAAGTCGTTCCGCATCATGAATTAGAAATGGACGAATATAAATATATTCGTAAAGAATTATTCGTTATCTATCAAACGATCAGGGATCTAGAAGATATTATCGGAAAGGAAGCTCAACTCTTCCAGTATTTTGCGGCGATTATGGACTATAATGAACAATTGTCCCACCTCGAGCTCCTACTATCGCGAATAGAAGCTTATCATGAAAACGATAAACAAAATATGTATCCCGTTTGAACTTTTTTACTTCAAACGGAATCTTTAAATCGTTCGTACCATTGATGAATGACACTAGGGGCAAAAGGGCCCCTTTTTTGTTGAATCCATTCTACCAGCATTTCGACATGTTGTTTCAGGATGAGGTCAACCTTTTCGGGGTAGTTCATTAATTTTTTATTTTTTTCATATTCATCTTGATCGATAATTTGAAACGATCGGTCGGGATAAACGAGAATATCTAGATCATAATCAATGTATTTCAAAATACGACCATCTAGAGAAAAAGGTGATGACAAGTTACAATAATAAAATACTTCCCCTTCTTTTATCAACCCGATAATATTGAACCAGTACCGACTATAAAAAAAGCAAATGGCCGGCTCGGTTGTTTTTCTCACTTTCCCATTTGCTTCGATCACCTCGGTACGTTCATTGGCCCCGATGATCAAATCATTTGAACGAAATAATACAGTGGTTCTTTTCCAAATCCTGTGGATTTGCCCATTATGTTTGACGCTTTGAATTTCAATCGTATCAAAGGGGCGAGCTTCACCCAACATTCTTAGCTATCAATCCTTTACAAAATTTCTTCAGTCCTCTTTATGGACACGATGTCCTTTCTCCTAATAGCATCATACTATTTTTCCTGGGAATTTTCTAAATGAATGGTTCAAAAAAAATAAAATTAGGCGCCCCTCTCTTATCAGGGCGCCTCACATGAAGCAATAGGCTAATCATGAGTTTTGATTCTTTTTCGCTTCAGATTGCTGGTTTTGTTTTTTTACTTCCTGTACATCTGTTTCACTGGCAAATTCAGTCCCGAATTGGCCACCAGATGCGGATTGGGCGTTTTGCTGTTTTACCTTAGATACATTTGTTCCTGCTTGAGTTTTCTTCTTAGCCACTTGTTTCACCTCCACAATGTTTACTTTTTCCTATTCCCGTCAATTTATTCAAAATTAATTTCCAATAAATTTTTGCCAAATTATTTGGTGCGGAACGGGTAGTGGATAAGTGGAAGTGATCTCATCTCGAGAAACCGCTTTGAGGGTTTCTGACTCTTGAATGTTCTCGCCCACTTTACCGCGATAAGCATCGATTTCCCACGTAAGATGGGAAAATTTATGCGTTATAGTGCCTAATGGTTTATGAATGCGGGAGGTGAAACCGTGCTTTTCCTTTAAAGTTTTCTCTAAAAATGCTAACGGGTTCTCCAGTGTTCCCGTAACCTCTTCATTCGGAAATTCCCAAAGACTCGCGAGCAGTCCATCCGGTGGACGTTGCCGCAAGACGATATTCCCCTCTGGATCCTCAAGAACTGCGGCGATTAATTTCACGGTCTTATTTCGCTTTTTGGCGTTTTTCACCGGCAAATCTTCGCTTTTTCCCAATTTAAAAGCCCGGCAATAATCGCGAACGGGACAGAGCAGGCAAGCTGGCGAACGAGGAGTACAAACGAGTGCGCCGAGTTCCATTAATCCCTGATTAAAGGATGACGGATCTTCACGGGAGATCATTTCGGCGACGATCGTCTCAAATTTCTTTTTTGTTTTAGCTTTAGATATATCTTCATTGATATGTAACACTCTGGATAACACGCGCATTACATTTCCATCCACCGCCGGTTCGGGCAGATTATATGCGATGCTAAGAACGGCTCCGGCCGTATAGGAACCGACTCCTTTTAGCTTTTGAAACTCTTTGCGGTTATCGGGAACAACTCCACCGTACTTTTCCTTCACTTCCCGAACCGCATGATGTAAATTGCGGACACGGGAATAATAACCGAGCCCCTCCCAGATTTTTAACAGCTCTTGCTCATCCGCTTCCGCGAGATGTTCGAGTGTCGGATATTTTTCCATAAATCGTTCAAAATAGGGGATAACGGTGTCCACCCGGGTTTGTTGCAACATCACTTCAGAAACCCAGATTTTATACGGATCTTTATCTTTCCGCCAGGGAAGATCTCGCTTTTCTTTTTGAAACCATTGGATTAGGTCGCTTTGGAAATCCTGAATCGGGAAATCATGTAATAGGTCTTGTACCGAGTTTTTCACCATATAGCCTCCATACATCGTTCTTCATTTTACACCGGTTTTGCCAATGAACCATATGATCGCAAATGCCCTCAAACTATATTGTAATAAAGAAAATTTTTACACAAGATGTTCGTTCACAAAATCTCAGGCTTTTTCTGGAAAAAAGGAATTCTTTCATTTATGCTAAAACAAATTAAAATATCTAACGCAAGAAAATCTTGGAGGTTATTCGTGGATACTGGAACTCATTTTGTTATGGGAGTAGCTCTTTTTGGTATGGCGATGACCGACCCAGCTATTTCGGCAACCCCTGAAATGAGTACGGCCGTTTTAATCGCAACGGTGATTGGGTCGGAAATACCCGATGTCGATACGGTGTTGAAATTAAAAAATAATGCGGACTATATTCGCCATCATCGCGGCATTACCCATTCATTACCAGCGCTTTTCGTTTGGCCGCTTCTCATCGTATTAGGATTATACCCTCTTTTCCCAGAAATCGATTTAATGCGGCTCTGGTTATGGAGTTTTTTAGCCGTGTTTCTCCATGTATTCGTGGATATTTTCAATGCTTATGGTACCCAGGCTTTACGCCCCTTTTCGAATCGATGGATCGCTTTAGGTTGGATCAATACTTTTGACCCGTTCATTTTTACAATGATCCTGTCTTCCATCATTTTGTGGGCCATCGGATATAGCGCGGAAAAAATTTTCCCTCTACTTTTATTACTTCTTTTCGGATATTATCTTTATCGTTATTTTTTGCACAAGAAGGTCTATCGAACGGTTTTAAAAAGGATCCCGCAGGCGGACAGGGTGATTATCGCACCAACTTATTACTTTTTTCAGTGGCGTGTCGCCGTTATTACGGATAAGAAATATTTTGTCGTGCGCGCCTTTCGCGATCATATTAAGATTCTCGATGAGTATCATCGTATGCCATTACCGGATCATCCAATTATGAAAGCCGCGCAAAAAGACAAAAACATAGCCGCTTTTCTTTCCTTTTCTCCCGTGTACCGCTGGGAGATTACGGAAAGTGAAGATTTTATTAAAGTTCAATTTACGGATCTACGCTATCGCAGCCGTGGCCATTATCCTTTCGTTGCCGTCGCAATACTCAATCATCATTTGCAAATTCTCTCTTCCTATACAGGATGGATTTATAGTAAAGAAAAGCTGAGAAAAAAATTACAAGTCCTTCCGGATTAAGCCGTAGATCTTCCAGAAAAAAAGGTGGAAGGATCCCTCTCTTTCGAGCCATACTAGCTATGAACGGAAGGAAGGATTGGCAAATAGTGCACAATAAAGAACGAGGTTACCCCAACCAGGATGGCAACAAACTCGACGGCTTGCCCCGAGCTCAGGCAAAGCATGCCTCGAAACGGGCCGATGGCACTATTCAAACCCGTCCCGCAGAACGCATGTTAAATTCTAATAAACGTGATGATTTAGAAGAATATCACCGGTTGGTCACACCGAAAAAGAAAATCCAGCAGGCTACCGTCTGCTGGATTTTCCTATCCATGCTTCCTCTAAATAAATGATGGTCATATTAATAATAAGGTACCGGTTCTTTTACTTCTTCAAGCAATGCTAAAGGAACTCCTTCTTTACTACCATCACCATTCAACCGGTAACCCCAGGCAAAAACACCCTTAAAATAATCGATGCGGAAATACGTTTCGGGATCGGTTTTGAACCGGTAAACCTTTGAAGTTTTAAAATCGAACGGATTCAATAAATAGCTCTCGGCAACGATCGCTTTCCGTTCATATACTTCATATTCGTTGAGCATCCCGGCCTGTTCCGCTTTCCGCGCTTTTTCTCTAAGCCTGGTGATCTCCTGCTTTAATTCATGTTCCGTCATTTGACTAAAACTTTTCTCCAACCTGCTTCCTCCCCTTCGACTTACATATCATCCTGCAATTGATGGATAAAATCGTTAATCAAATCAAGCGAAAATCCTTTCCGATAAAGGTATCGTTTCACCTTTAACTCTCTTTCCTGTTCAGGCAAATGACGATATTTTTTCCATGCTTTTCTTCCCTGTTCTTGTATCGCTTCCTGTTCCCTATCCCCATCCATCTCGCGAAAAATCGGTTCCACCGCTTTGGCGATAATTGAAAACGGATATCCTTTTCTTCTCAGCATATCCTTTACCTGGATTTCCAATTGTTTTAAGGAACTTTGCTTTTTTCTCTGGATATATTTTTCCGCTAAAAGGATCGCTTTTTCAATCTGCAACTCATCGGTATAAATCTGCAATTTTTCCGAAATGATACGCGCGTCAATTCCTTTAGTTTCGAGTTCACGGCGAATGACTTCGACTCCTTTATCCGTCGTATTCATCGCAGTTAAGATATAACTTTCGGCAAAATCTCGATCGTCGACATAACGGTCGTTTTTTAGTCGCTGTATGGTTACGTCAATATCATGGGATGGGAATTCTTTTTTTAGCAAATACTCGCGAACTTCTTTCTCGCTTCGTTTGCGATATGTGAGATAGTGAAGCGCTGCACTGTACGCCTCTTGAATGCGATCTTCCGCAATGATTTTTTCGAGATCTTGAGTGCTAATTTCCATTCCTTTATATAAATTATGGCGAACAAAGGTATCCACACTGATTTGGAAATCGCTTTCAACACCATTATCCACGATAATAATAGTATATTGATTTCGTTTTTGGGGATTGGACACGATCCTTTTAAGAATAGGCAACGTTGTAACACCGCCTGACGGGAGTTCACGATTCTTTTATAATAATTTAACACAAAATTTACGTAGATGGACAAAAAATGCACTTAGGAATGTATTTCTTATGGTTTCCCAGGAAAATATAGAGATAGGAAATCCTATCCAGTAATTATTTTAGAAAAACAAATCGGTTTACAACAAGCTTTTCCGATCATTTTTGAACCAGGAGTGACAGCATGGATAAAAACAGGAAAAACAAGCGGAAAAGATATTTAAAAAGAGCGCAGGAGATCACTTATATGCGTGATTTTAAAAGGGCCGATCGTGCCGGTGGATTCCACGAAAAATGGTGAGGACTACAGATTCACAAAAATTCACCAAAAAACGATCTAGAAAAGACATGAATATAGGTGGTTGTATGCGGAACAACCACCTTTTCTTTTCGCTTCATCATCCCATTTTGAACAGGATGATTTTCCGGAAAAACATCTTCTCCTGTAGTAGCATTCAAATTAAAAGAATAATTTTCCATATCTATCCTTTCGTCAATGGATCCAAAAATTTTCCTTCACAGCGCATGGATTTCTGGGCAATTATTCCAAGCCTCATTTTAAAGGAAATGAATCGCCCAAATGAACTCTCATCCGGTCGATTAATTCATCAACCGTCAAAACGACATCAGAGATCCCGAATGCTCTTGCGATTTGAATGACCTGGGGAGTATCTAATTTTGCTTCTAGTATGATATCCCCTCTGGCAAATACTTCGCGAGTCGGTCCATCCAAGATGACCTCTCCCTTATTCATTACCACCGTTCGTTCAAAATTTTCGGCAACGAAATCCATATCGTGAATAATCGTAAGCACCAATTTCCCTGTACTCGCTAATTCGTGAATCACATGTTTAATCAATTCTTTTCCGTAATCATCCTGACCGATTGTCGGTTCATCGAAAATGATGATCGGCGGGTCCATCGCGAGAATCGATGCGATGGTTACTAGTTTTTGTTCGGAAAGATTCAAGTCATAAGGATTTCGCTCGGAGTGTTTATCCATGCCTAGTTTTTTTAACGCTCTCATGCTATTTTCAAATGCCTCTTCTTTACTTAGACCAATATTTAGCGGACCGAACATCACTTCATCGATGACTCGATGTTTAAAAATTTGATCGGCGGGATTCTGAAAAACAAGACCGATATGAGGAGCTAGCTGTGCCGCCGTGTACTCTTTCGTATTATGACCATTAATCCAGATATCTCCTGATGCTGGTTTAAAAAGTCCTTTACATAATTTTACAAGTGTCGATTTTCCCGCTCCATTTTGACCGATGATCGCCGTCGTTGGATTTTGAATGGTCAAACTAACATTGTTTAAAACCGGCTTTTTTTGATCGTAGGAAAACGATACCTTTTCTATTTTAATTTCATTCATTCTGCTTCACCAACTTGCGCATTTCCTCAACCGTAACAGGGTAATAACCACTTTTTTCATCGCGGATCCCTAGTGAACGACATACCCTTGTCACAATAGGAGGTTGGATGCCATAATTTATTAAGTCATCACGAGAAAAAACTTTTTGCGGGCGATCAAAATCGACTAACTTGCCCTGGTGGAGCAAAATAATTTTATTACAAAACCTGGCAATTTTTTCCAGTTTGTGGCTTACAATCAAAATCGTCATTCCTTCATTAGCCAAATTCTGAATCACTTGGAAGACTTCTTCGGTCCCTTCTGGATCTAACTGGGATGTCGGCTCATCAAAAACGAGAATTTTCGGGCGCATCGCGATGATCCCGGCGATTGCGACCCTTTGCATTTGCCCACCGGATAAATTAAAGGGATGATGGTCCTTCACCCCTTCGAGATCAAGCAGTTTTAAACTCCATTCGACACGCCTGATAATTTCTTCCCTGTTCAGTCCTAAATTTTCCAGGCCAAATGCGACTTCTTCATAGACGGTATATTTGGCTGCGGTCATTTGGGTAAAGGGATTGTCGAATACATAACCTACTCGTTCAGAAATTTCTGTAACACTACTATAGCGAACTTCCAGGCCATCGACAAGGACCCGGCCCCCGTAAGCACCACCGAAAAAATGCGGAATCAATCCCGTCAAAGCCAGGCTTAAACTTGTTTTCCCGCTCCCGTTTTTACCGACGATCCCGATTACCTCTCCTTCATCCACCTCAAAAGATATATCGTCTAAGGCTAAAGCATCAGTACCGGGGTATTTGTATTTTAAAGATTCCACAACAATCGGTTTCATTGTAATATCCTCCAAATAATCATACCAATGAAAAATAAAATGAGGATTAGCTGGCAAGGTTTTCCGAATAAAAATTCTTTATCGTCCTGTAAGAATGTTTTTTTTCTGCGGGAATTAAAACCGCGCAGCTCTAAAGCGATCGCCCGTTCTTTTGTAGCGATTAATGAATTCATGATGACCGGACCGATGAGCGGAAAAAAGGCTTTTATTCTTGTCGATAATTTTCCTTCCGTTTCCAGTCCGCGTGAACGCTGGGCATCGCTAATCGTACTCACCATTGAACTCATATGCGGAATGATTTGTAAGACAGAGCCGATCATGTAACCAACCCGGGGAGACATCCCTTTTTTTACCAGCGATTGGATAAGATCATCAACTTGGGTGGTTAAAATCAAAACACCGAAAGCACTGATCATGTTGATAATTCGCAAAATCAACAATAATGCGAGCATGAGCCCTTCTTTGAAAAAGGTTACGGGCCCGAAAGAAATAAGAGGTGTCACATTATCCGGATGAAATATCCCCTGGATAATAACGATGGTGATAAAAATAAACATGCTTAACAAATATAACGGGATCATTTTCCGGAATACTTTCCCGATAAAAAGTAATGCGATACTGATGAGCATGAGAAAAAACGTAAACATATGCTCAGAAATTATGTATGGTACACTTGCCGCAACAAGACAATATATTAATTTTGTGATCGGATCTATTTTATGGATAATGCTGTCTCTTTCCACATATAATGTCAAATTCATCATGATCCACCCCTTCAAGGAGTTACAAAAAAATTATTCATAGAGAAAAAGCGGAATACTCCGCTTTTTCTCTTATGTTTCATTATAATTCTTCAATTTCTTGACTTCCACGGTATAAATTCTTGATATTTTCCGGAAGTCCTCTGAAAATAAAGTAACAAATTAACACGCTAATGAATTTATCCGGGATATCGACTACAAGGCTATCCATAAAAGAGGCGAACCATAATGGTAAGTCTTTATTCAATAAAAATGCGAAGAGAGCATCTCCCCAAACATTATCAGTTAATCCGCCCCAAAAAATGATGTTTAAAGGGGTGGAAACAACGGCAGCAACGATTCCCACAACCAATCCTGTCACACATGCTTTGCCAAAATTAGAAAGCCATCCTTAGTAAGTCATGACCCCTACTGTAATACCGATGAATGCACTTGTAATCGCGTAAACGGTTGAAACGGGACTTTGCGTAAAACCATAGATGATATTATTAATAATTCCAGCTAAACCACCAACAATCGGTCCCGCCAACATACTTGCCAAAATCGTTCCGAGGGAGTCGATCCATAATGGAAGTTTTAACAAAGCAGCGATGGTTTTACCAACATAGTTGATCCCAATAGCAACGGGAATTAACACAATCGCTGCCGTGGACAATTTGAACGACCACATACTTTTTTGCTTTCTTATGATTTCACCCCATTTATAAATTTTTGAAACAACTTTCTGAAAATAACTGTTTCCCCAATATATTTTACCATTAGTAACCAACATAAAAAATATTTGGGAAAATTTTGTAGAAAAAATTTTATGAACAATCCTGAGGTTTTACTTGAAGAGACATGAGATTCACACGTGAATTTTCTCCCATAAAAAAAGGTGATTGCTCGATTGAAAAATTCCTGTTTATGAAAAATTTCATTATAAAAAAACAGGGTGTATACCATCAAGATTTTGTAACACCCTGTTCAACGAATTTGATCGTGAATTTATAGCGCCTGTTCACCGGAGTCAAGGCGATACAACTGGCGATATCTGTTGTTTTTTTCTAATAGTTCATGATGTTGTCCTTGCATCGATATCTTTCCTTCATCGAGGAAAATAATTTTGTCAACTTTTTCTAAACCAATCAAGTGATGGGTGATAATAATTACAGTCTTATCTTTTAGCACCGAAAATACAGTTGCCAATAAGTCTCTTTCTGTTATTGGATCTAAACCGATCGTTGGCTCATCAAGAATCACGATCGGCGTATTTTTCAACAAAATTCGCGCCAGAGCAATTCGTTGTCTTTCCCCTCCGGAAAATCGCTGTCCCGTCTCTTCCATTTGCGTTTCCAGGCCAAAAGGGAGCGAATAAATATAATCCTTTAATTTAACCGCAGAGATGACCTGATCCAGTTCTTCCTCAGTAGCATCTGGATTTCCCAATAGTAAATTATTTTTTACGGTAGTGGCGAACAAATAAGGTTTTTGATTGAGAATGCCGAGAACTTCATGAATTTGTTCCCCATACTCGCGCGGATCATAGCCGCCAATTTTGATCGAACCGCGCTCCGGTGATAATGCTCCGTATATTAATTGAAGAAACGTAGATTTCCCCGCACCGCTTTTCCCCAAAACAGCGATTTTTTGACCAAAAGGAATATCTAGCGAAAAGTTTTCCAATGCGGGTTTTTCACTACCCTCATAACGGAAAGTTACATTTGTCAGTTGAATATCAGGATTTCGCGGAATCGAAAATTTTGTTTGCGGATTTTTTTCTTCCGGGACAAATTTTTGAATCTGATCAATGCGTTGTAAGGATTCTTGATACTTTGGCACATGATCAATCGCTTCGGAAGTTGGAAGCAACCCTTCCAGTAAAGGTAATGTGACAAGCGTAAACGAAGCGATATATGTCGGCAAAATATTGCCTTCCTGTGCCTGTAATCCAGCCCAAATACCGACAAAAATTAAGATCAATCCCGTTAACATTTGTAACTGGAAGAAGCGGGAATATGTCCAATCGGTCATCTTCTTTTCAATTTGTAAACTATGATCCCGTACTTGAGTAAACTCTTTCTGAAATCGCTCTTTTTTACCGCTAATGATCCAGTCGGTAATACCAAATACCGTATCCGTTAACATACGGTACATACTCCCTTTTTTTTCTTTTACCTGGACCCTTCTTTTTTTCAAAAGATAGAGAGACAGATACGGATATACAAAAATTATGAAGACTAAACAAAGCGCAATCCATAGTGCAAATAACCAATCGAATACCGCCAGAACGACCACCGAAAAGAGAAATAAGAACAAGGCGATAACTACAGGGAAAATTGTTCGTACATAGGCATCGAGTAAATGCTCAATATCATCAGCAAGGGTACCGAGGATGTCACCAGCTTGAAAGCGTGAACGGACAAATAGTGCTTGTGTTTCCAGGGCATCATATAATTTGACTCGCATCGTACCGAGCACGGTAAGAACCGTGTTATGGCTGGTCAAACGCTCAAAATAATGACTGACCGGTCGTGCGATACCAAAGGCACGGACGAGAACGATCGGTACGTAAACCATCAAAATGTTATAAGGCATTTCGCTAGAACGAGTGATCAGATAACCAGCGGTAAAGGTTAATGCACTCGAGGCTAAAAAGGTCAGCGTTCCTAGAAAAATCGACGCTGTCATCAAGCCTTTATATTGTTTAAAATACGGAAGTATATACTTTTGAAACAGTGTCAACTTTTTCACCTCCTTGATGGGCTTTGACAAGCTGCCAGTATTTCCCCCGTTTTTGTAACAACTCTTCATGCGTCCCCCGCTCAACGATTTTTCCCTGATCTAAAACAATAATTTCATCCATATTTCTCATCCAATGAAGCCGGTGTGTCGCCAGGATCACCAATTTATTTTTAAAGAATGGCAACATTCGACTTTTAATATCATGTTCTGTTTCGATATCTAAGTGCGCAGTGGGTTCGTCAAGAATTAAAATCGGCCTTGGATCGAGTAATGCCCTCGCCAGAGCAATTCTTTGTTCTTCGCCACCACTAATCATCCGTCCACCCTGACCGATTTTTTCCTGTAAACCTTCAGAGAATTCAGCAACCACTGGATCGAGACCGGCCAATCGGACCGCTTCTTTAACTTCTTCCTCGGTTGCATCAGGAGTATAAAAACGAATATTATCAAGGACCGTACCGGAAAAGATATAGGGATGCTGGGGGATATAATTAATCAAGCGCTGCCAGTTTCGATATGTAAGATGAGATAGTTCGACCCCGTTGACGATAATCTTCCCTTTCGTTGGTTGATCAAAACCGGCTAAGATATTGATTAATGTTGATTTTCCAGCACCGGAAAGCCCGATTACACCTATTTTCTTGAATCCTGTTATCGTTAAATCAATTCCGGATAACAAGTTTCGCTTTTCTTCAGCAGAATGTTTTTCAATCCCCTGTAATGAAAGCACACTATTTTCATCCCAATGACCGAAAGCCTGCTCATCCGTATCATCAGCGGCAGTTTCTTCTTCTAAAAATCGATGAATCATTTTTCCTGCATGGAGCCCATCCATCGTGGCATGATAATCATTACTTAAATCCTTTACCGGATTAAAGTATTCAGGCGCCAAGATCAAAACTGTTAAGGCCGGTAAAAGTGACATTTCTCCTTCGATCAACCGCAGGCCTAAAAAAACGGAGATAACCGCGACGGAAAGAGTCGAGAAAAAGTCCAATGAAAAGGTAGATAAAAAGGCGATTCGTAATGTCCGTATCGTTGCTTTCCGATATTTTTCACTGACTGAAGCGATCGATTCGCGATGCTGCTTACTTCTACCTAAAAATTTCAATGTCACAAGTCCCCGTAAAGAGTCTACGAAATGGTTCGCTAAAATCTTATAGGAAGCCATTTTTCTATTTTTTTCTCGTTCCGCTGCCCAACCTAAAAGCACAAAAAATAGCATGAGAATAGGTAAAACGATGACCAAAATAAGTGCAGAAAGTTTATCAAGTTGAAGCGTGTAAATGAAGATTACGAACGGGATGATGAAGAAGGAGATGATTCTCGGAACAAACAATTCTAGATATGTGCGGAACTGCGGAACCCCTTCCAGACAGAGGGTGATCATATTTCCAGAACCTTCTTTACGGACAACCCGTGGCCCCAAAGCAAACATTTTTTCCAGCAAAAGGTCTTGATAATAGCTGGAAGTTTGCTCGGCAAAGCGATAGGCGACTTTAGATTTGAACCATTGTATTCCCTGACGTACCGCCAGGGCGAGAAAAAAGACGGTGAAAAGGAAGAAAATGTTTTTCCATTGCTCTCCTTTATACATCGCGACAATCGCTTTGGCCAAATAAACACTTTGGAAAAGGATGGCAATCGCCTGTACCAAGACAAGCATCGTAATAATCGCCATCACCTTTTTACTTCCTTTATAACGCAAAAGGTTTTTATCCATAAAGATGCTCCTTTACGAAGAAAATAGCCCCTTCCCCCTTATATTATGTGATAAGGGCATTCGTGATGGAAGGGGCCGACATTTATTCAGAAAGATGGCACGATTAATATTCTAGATGGTCGGTCGTCTTCATTCGTCTTCTAAAGATCCAGTAGCTCCAAACTGTATATATTAAAACGATCGGGACAAAAATTGCGGCGACGATGGTCATTACGGTTAATGAGTAATTACCTGAAGCAGCATCATAGATGGTAATATGGTTTGCCGGATCATGGGCAAGCAGTGCATTCGGGAACAGGTAGATAAAGAACGCTGCTGTGATTAGGACCGCAATGAGTGCGGACAGGACAAAATTATACCCTTCGCGATCAGCACGTAATGTGAAATATTTTAAGATGTAGAGGATTACGGCTATTGCATATACGGGGATTAATATGGAACCTTTCTCCTGGAACGCTGATGTACTTATTGCAGTTAGAATAAGGAAGAGAACAATCGCTAAACCGGCAATCCAGTATACCTTTTTAGCCTGTTCTTTTGCTCTCTCCCGAATCGGTCCATCGGTTTTCAAAGCAATAAAGGACAGGCCGAGCACATAAGAGAGCAGTACAAATGCAATTCCAGACATTACAGTATAAATGTTTACAATATCACCAAAGAAGGCCGCATGCATTTCCATATTTCCATCAATCGGAAGCCCCTGAATTAAACCGGCAAACAAAGCACCGAGCAAAAACGGTGGAATCAAACTGCCGAGAAATAAGGACCAATCCCATACCGACTTCCAGCGAGCGCTGTTGATTTTGCTTCGATATTCAAAGGAAACGCCACGAACGATTAATGCTAGTAATAACAGCACGAAAGGCAAGTAGTATCCACTAAATAATGTGGCGTACCAGTGGGGAAATGCGGCGAACATCGCCCCACCAGCAGTTAGTAACCAGACTTCATTTCCATCCCAGTGCGGACCGATAATACTAATTAATAGTCGCTTTTCCCGTTCATCTATGGCTAAAAATTTCGTACCCATCCCGACACCAAAATCAAAACCTTCGAAAAACACATAGGCGATAAAACAAATGGCAATGATTATAAACCAGAGCTCAGCTAACTGCATTAGCCGACCCTCCCTTCGGATCCTTTAGTAAACGGATCGATTGACGGTTCATCCTGGTCAACAATAACCGCACCGCGCTTTGCAACACGAACGAAGAGGTAGATCATGGCGATCATTATCAATGTGTACACAAGCGTGAAAGTAATTAGTGAGAACAGAACTTCGCCAGATGTTACACTAGGTGAGAGCCCGGCTTCCGTTGTCATCAGTTCATATACGACCCATGGCTGACGACCGATTTCCGACATAATCCACCCGGAAGTATTCGAAATATACGGGAAGAATATGGCGGCGATCATCAATTTCAACAATCCTGTATGTTTTGCCAGCGTGCCTCTCTTCTGGAAAATCAGTCCGAAGAGACTGATTAAAATCATCAAAAGGCCAAAACCAACCATGACCCGAAAGCTCCAGAATGTCGTTTTTACCGGAGGGATATAATTGTACCCTTCGCCAAATTGCTGTTCATATTGTTCTTGCAATTCGAGCATCCCCGGTACCGACCCTTCAAACTCACCATAGGCCAGGTAACTCAAAAGGTAGGGAATATCAATTTGCCAGCGATTCTCCTTATTCTCCACATCGATTCCGGCGATTACCGTCCACGGTGCCGGATCACCGCTGTCTTCCCATAAAGCCTCAGCAGCGGCCATTTTCATCGGCTGGGCTTCAACCAGATACTGCGATTGCAGATGGCCGGTAAGGGCAACACCGATCGTTGAAATGATACCGATAATAAGAGCAATGTTCATTGAGCGTTTGTAGAAATCCAAATCCCGTTTTTTCAAATAGTTCCAGGCCGAAATACCGATCACTAAAAATGCACCTGTTGCCAGGCTGGCGAAAATCGTATGTGGATAGGCAACCAGTAATTTCGGGTTCGTGAAAAGTTCCGCGAGCGAATTCATTTCTGCCCGACCATTTTGAATTGCATACCCTACCGGATTTTGCATGAAGGAGTTGGCTGCCATGATCCAGAAAGCAGATAATGTTGTTCCGATGGAGACGAGCCAGATGGATAAAATATTCACCCATCTTGGTAGACGTTTGCGACCAAAAATCCATATGCCGATGAACGTGGATTCCATAAAGAATGCCAATAATGCTTCAATCGCAAGTGGTGGTCCGAACACATCACCGACAAATCGGGAATAGTCAGACCAGTTCATCCCGAACTGGAATTCTTGAATGATACCAGTTACAACACCGACGACAAAGTTAATCAGGAAAAATTTACCCCAAAATCGTGCCATTCTTTCATAAATCTCATTCTTCTTGATAGCGGAAAGCGTTTCCATAAGTGCGACGATAAATGCAAGTCCTATGGAAAGAGGCACGAAGAAGAAGTGGAATATTGTTGTTGCCGCAAATTGGATCCTGGCTAACAACAAGGCATCCATGTCATTTCCCTCCCCAGGAACAAATTATAATTACACTTATATAATAATAAATTTCAGAATGGATAAACGGAGACTTTGTTACAATTTCATCAAGAAAAAGGGAAAATTTTGTAACAATTTAATTTTCCTGTAATTTTCACTTTACTTTTACTTAGAATCGTTCAACAAAAAAAAAAAGTGTAATGACCAACATGAAGTCAATCATTACACAATTCATTGAACATCATGAATTACTTATTGATCATATCTTTCACTTTCATTAATCGTGTAATCGTTGAACGTTCGTTTTCATCTAATTTCATACGAATATATTTGATCGTTTCTTCTAAGTCCGGAATGGTCCGATGTTCTAGTGCATTAACCCGTCTTCTCGTTTTTTCGATTTCATCCGCCATCAGTTGACAAGCTTTTTCAACCTCTGCGAGTTCTAATAATTTCGGCATGATGGCGTAGAGGCGGCTGATCGCATCATCAAGTTCCGATGAAGTCTCGACAAAACCATAAGGGAAGATACTCCCATCATCCGATTCTAATTTCCTTTTAAAACTCATGACCGGAACATGAACACTCATCACGTTTTTCTTTTGGATATCCAGCATGATCGTCTCTTTCGGATAGGCGACCGCCTCTTCCAGCATTTCCGGGGACATGACGGCACTGGCGATTAAGAAATCTTTAAATGCTTCTTCCAGCTCCTTTTCTACTTCTTCACGTAATTTTTTATTTTTCTTGATCAATTCGATAAACTGCCTCATCAGTTCATCCTGTTTATCCTTTAACAGTTTATGTCCCCTGGTTGCGGTTTGTAATCTTCGCTTTAAATTCGCCAATTGCATTCGCGTGGGATTAACATTTAAACGCGCCATCTACACTGCCCCTTTTTCTTGTTCATCTTGAGGCATAAACTTATCAAGAATTTCTGTGCGAATCCGTTTCAATTCTGAACGCGGAATTAACTTCAACAGTTCCCATCCTAAATCCAATGTTTCTTCAATCGTCCTGTTATTGTAAAAGCCCTGATTAATGTATTTTTCATCGAAAGCTTCAGCGAATTTCCAGAAGGCCTTATCGGCTTCAGTAAGCGCCGTCTCCCCTAAAATGGTCGCCAGTTCCCGGGCCTGGATACCGGAAGTATAAGCTGCGTACAGCTGGTTCATCGTATCTGCATGATCTTCCCGTGTTTTTCCCGCACCGATTCCTTTATCTTTTAAGCGCGAGAGGGAAGGCACCGGGTTGATCGGTGGGTTAATCCCCCGTTTGTATAAATCCCGGGATAGGATGATCTGACCTTCTGTAATGTAACCGGTCAAGTCAGGAATCGGATGGGTGATATCATCCTCTGGCATCGTCAGAATCGGGATTTGGGTGATGGAACCTTTTCTACCTTTGATTCTACCGGCGCGTTCATAGATAGTCGCCAGGTCTGTGTATAAATACCCCGGATATCCTCTTCGACCGGGTACTTCTTTACGCGCCGCCGATGTTTCCCGTAACGCTTCGGCATAGTTGGTCATATCCGTCATGATGACCAGTACGTGCATATCCTGCTCAAACGCTAAATATTCCGCGCAAGTTAACGCCATACGGGGCGTAGCAATCCGTTCGATTGCCGGGTCGTCGGCCAAATTCATGAATAGAACGGCACGATCAATCGCCCCGGTTTTGGTAAAGTCATCGATGAAAAATTGCGCTTCTTCAAAAGTGATCCCCATCGCCGCAAAAACAACGGCGAATTTTTCATCGGATCCTAAAACCGTCGCCTGTCTTGCGATTTGTGCGGCGAGTTCATTATGGGGAAGTCCGGATCCGGAAAAGATCGGCAATTTCTGTCCCCGGACGAGTGTATTCAACCCATCGATACAGGAGATCCCCGTTTGAATGAATTCGTTCGGATAGTCCCTGGATACAGGGTTGATCGGTACCCCGTTAATATCTAGTTTCTTTTCAGGAATAATATTCGGCCCATCATCGATCGGTCGCCCCATACCATCAAAGATACGACCGATCATATCCAGGGAAACACCTAATTCCAGTGGTCTCCCCAGGAAACGAACAGTCGTGTTTTTCAAATTAATACCGGACGAACCTTCGAAAAGCTGGACCATGGCCTTATCCTCATGGACTTCAAGAACCCGGCCGCGTCTTTTTTCTCCGGTCTGGAGTTCAATCTCCACCAACTCTTCGTACTTTACACCTTCAACACCTTCAACAACCATCAAAGGACCGACAACTTCGGTAACAGTTTTATACTCCCTCAGCATCCAGGACACCTCCCACGCTGATTAACTCCTCTATGCTGTCCAGGAGTTCCCGATGAATGTCATCAATTTTATGAATTTCTTCTTCAGGGACTTCTTTCATCCGGGCGATTTTTTCCCGAACCGGCAAAGCTAATATTTCATTCAAATAAACATCCCGTTCCAGTGCCCGTTTCCCATGCAGGTAAAAATCGATGATCACTTTGAGCATTTTGCTCTGTTTTTCGTGCGAGCAGAACGTATCCACATCATGGAAAGCGTTTTGTTGTAAAAAGTCTTCACGAATCGATTTGGCCGTCTCCAGTTTTAGCTGATCCACTTCTGACAAGGAATCACGACCGACAAGACGGACGATTTCTTGTAAATTCGCCTCATCTTGCAAGAGATCCATGGCCACTTGTCGGTATTTAGAGAATTCTGGATCGATATGTTGATCCATCCATTCATCCATTTTCGTCTGATAGAGGGTATACGAATTGAGCCAATTAATGGCCGGGAAGTGTCTAGCATAAGATAAGGCGTAATCTAGCGCCCAGAAAACTTTAACGATTCTCTGGGTCGCCTGGGTAACTGGTTCGGAAAGGTCCCCTCCAGGAGGTGAAACGGCACCGATAATCGTAACCGCTCCTTCCCGATCATCTCCACCATAACAGATCACTTTTCCGGCCCTTTCGTAAAATTCAGCGATTCGTGATTGTAAATAAGCCGGGAATCCTTCATCCCCGGGCATCTCTTCCAATCTACCGGACATTTCCCGTAATGCTTCAGCCCAGCGGGATGTCGAATCGGCCATGATCGCTACCGAATACCCCATATCCCGATAGTATTCGGCAATCGTGATACCGGTGTAGATGGACGCTTCCCGCGCCGCTACCGGCATGTTGGAAGTGTTCGCGATTAAGACCGTCCGGCGCATGATCGATTCGCCTGTGAGAGGATCGGTGATTTCCGGGAACTCCTGCAAAACATCCGTCATTTCATTCCCGCGTTCCCCACAACCAACATAAACGACGATTTCTGCATCAGCCCATTTGGCCAGTTGATGCTGAACAACCGTTTTCCCGGATCCGAAGGGACCTGGAATCGCCGCTGTACCACCTTTTGCTACCGGGAAAAAGGTGTCGATCACACGCTGGCCGGTTAACAGAGGTTCCGTCGGGTTTAACTTTCTCTTGTAGCCGCGTCCCTTTCGCACCGGCCATTTTTGCATCATTTGTAATGGAATCTTGTGATCGAGCGTACAAATATCGTCTACTACTGTAAATTCTCCTTCTTTGATTTCCGTCACTGTACCGGATATCCCCGGCGGTACCATGATCTTGTGAACGATAACAGGAGTTTCCTGAACGGTACCGATGATATCGCCTTCTTTCACCCGGTCGCCAACTTGAACCGTTGGCGTAAAGTACCATTTTTTCTTCCGGTCGAGGCTCGGTACTTCAACTCCCTTTTCTAAAAAATCACCGACCTGTTTTTGCAGGGATTGGAGAGGTCGTTGAATCCCGTCAAACATCTGTTCTAAAAGGCCTGGACCGAGTTCAACGGACAATGGTTCACCAGTTGTGTAAACCGGATCCCCGGGTCCAATTCCTGTTGTTTCCTCATATACTTGAATCGAGGCCTTGTCGCCTCGCATTTCGATGATTTCACCGATTAATTTTTCGTCAGATACCTTAACAACGTCATAGACGTTCGCATGATCCATTCCTTCAGCTACTACCAATGGGCCAGATACTTTAATGACTCTACCTACTTTCAAGATGCGTCTGCTCCTTTTTATAGAATATTTGTTCCTACCGCTTTTTCGACATTTTTATTAATGCGTTCCATGCCGATGTTCAATGTTCCTTGATTGCTAGGTATTAGAATGATTGCAGGGGTAACTTTTTCATCGTAACGTGAGATCGTATCGGGGATTAACCGGGCAATTTGTTCCGTGATAAAAATAATCCCATAGCCGTTTTTTGCCAGGGTATTGACGGTTTTTCGTGTCTCTAATTCATCCGTGACGGTAAAGACATCGATACCCAAAGCTTTAAAGGCGAGGACCGAATTTTTATCACCGATCACAGCAATTTTATACATAAATATCACGCACCCTCTTTCTCGTGGCTTCCGGAGAAATGTTATTCAACTTGGAAACCATGATGATCCGTAAATTTTTTATCTCCGTTTCTTTAGCCACAACATAAGCGAATATCGGTTCCGGTCCAAAATGGATGTATTTTGCTCGCCTGCATATCTCCATTAAATGATCATCCATAAACTTTTCAAAATCGGTTAAGCGTCTCGTTTCTTGATATGATTTTAGACCGTTAACGATAGTCTGGTGAATATTTGTATTGTGGAAGTATTCAAGAAGCTGTTCAACAGAATCATGAAGAGCATTAAGGATCAGATCTTCATCGATATTACCGTGGGGAAGGATCACTTCCTCCGCGAACCGAAGGTCTTTTTCCATCTTCTGCATCCGCAACAAAGAGCGGATATTGGTAAAATCGATTAATGTCCGTACATAATCGATAAATAATTCGCTATCGGTCTTTCGTGCTCGCTGATACAACTGTTCTATGTAGAATCGATCGAGGATCATATCGATTCTTTGTGGATCTTTATTTTGAAGAAAATCTTCCTGGGCTTTACTAATCGCTTCCCAGTAATCAAGGTGGAAACCGCGAAGATTTCCCATATAATATGCCTTTTTAATTTTAGAAAAATCGATCGAACCGATGGGTAAATATAAAGAAGAGAGATCCTTATTCAAAAACTTTTCTTTTAAAAGAACTTTTAAATTGTGAAAATCATATTTCAAAGCGAGCAAATCTACAACAGCAGGATCCGGTGAGATTTCTCTCGCTTCTTGATATACTTTCTCTAATTCTTGACTAAGTATATGTTCGTAATCTTCTTTTCGCGAGATCGCGGTTAAACGAGCGGCATAATCCGTCTCGTTTAATATGCGAAAAACTTCTTCTAAATCCTTTGCTTCGATTAATCTGTTGAACAGCAATTCGGATAATAATCTCTTTTCAAGAACGCGAATGCGAACGACAGCTTGTATAAAATCCATTCTATTCACCGCGGTCACTCCAATCCTGCGAAGAGATCCCTGGCAATGACCGGCTCCAGCTCGTCCCGGTAAAAATCAACGAGGGCATCGAAGGAATAATTCGTGATGATATTTTCGTCTTTGATCAAAAACCCGGATTCGACAAATTCATCTGCAACAACTTTAACCGGGAGATCAAGAAGAACAACATCATCTATATATTTTTCTGGAACAAAAAGTAATTCCGAACCCTGCCATTTTCTCGTTGCAAGTTGTTTTTGTAAAAATTCGATATAAGCTTTTTTATCTAAATTCCGTAATTTTTCTTTAACGAGCGAAAAAATTTTATCGATGATTTCTTGTTTGGCACGTAATACCTCATCACGAGCTTGCAATCTTGCCCGGGAAATCATCCGTTCTTTTTCAATAATGACTTCTTGTTTCGCTTTTTGTAACAGCTTTTCTTTTTCGTTAAGTGCTTGCTTTTCTTTTTCTTTAATGACTTGCTCTTTTTTTTGATTTGCTTCGGCAATGATTTCTTGCGCTTGTTTTCGGGCGTCTTCGATAATTTTTTCCGTGATATTTTCTATATTCCTCATCATGTCACATCCTTGCCAAGAAGTGCGAAAAACGAATGATACTGAAAAGATGTGGACAGGCAATTTTGCAAAAACAGCCTGCCCAATCTTTTAAGCTGTTAAGAATACCTTTTTTAAGCTAGTTTTTTATCAACTTTTCCCGCATTTATTAAAAGTTTACTGCTGTTAATAAGATCAAGGAAATAACAAAAGCAAGCAGGGGATAGGTTTCAACCATTACCGAATAAATGATTCCTTTTGTTGTTTGTTCTTCATTTTTTGCCAATATCGTAACCGAAGCAGCGGCTACTTTTCCTTGATAGATCCCTGCACGCCAGCCGACAAAAGCGATTGGTAAACATGCCATCAATATATATAAACCATGAGCTAAATCCATTCCTACTTCTAATTGTCCCATGGCCAAAAGCGCGATAACAAAACCATATAACCCTTGTGTACCTGGTAGAAGCTGGAGAACTAAGGATTTACCAAATTTTTCCGGCTCCTCTATCATCAAACCGGATGTGGCTTCACCGACCATTCCCACACCGATAGCTGAACCTATTCCTGCAAGCAGGGCTGCCAGTGCCGCTCCTAATGCTCCGAAAACAACCCCACCATAATTCACTAATAGTTCTGAAAAACTCATCGTATAATTCCTCCTGTCATTTTAAATTTCTGTTATTTTAGATCAATATATTTTGGTTCACTTCTAAATAAACGGAAGGATTTTCCGCCGCCTTCATAAAACTTGCCGAAAAATTCTACATACGTTAAACGGATCGTATGGACATAACCACTCAAACAACTTAAAAAGATATTGAATGCCTGACCGATGATAAAGACAAGGATTCCGAAGACCCAACCTACAAATCCAATATTAAATAGCATCTGGACCATTAAATTGATGGCTGAAGCGATAAAACCACCGGATAAACCAAGAGCCATCAATCTGGAATAAGAAACGAAATCACCAACATAACTAGAAACACCATATAACCTATATAATCCGCCAATTAACTTACCACCTATCGTCTTTTTATCTCTTCCACCGGTCAGGACAATTCCCACAGCACCAATCCCCATTATGGTTAAGGAAATGTTTTCATAACTTGCAATTCGGGGCACGAACATTCCGGTAAGATAAAGTATCGCTCCCCCCAATAACATGTACCAAAAACCGACATCATATAACGCATCTAATGGTTTGCCGTCTCTTAAATAAATATATCCCTGAATCCCTAATGCATAGAAAATGTGGATAATACCAAGGGCGATCGAAAGGATTAAAACATGATTATATTGTTCACTGGGATTGATCAATGCCGGCAATTCGATGATTCCACCTAAAAACGAGCCGTAAATTATTCCCCAGAACATGGTTGCGTAGCTCAGATAATGGAAAAACCGAATCGTCCTTTTCTGCTTTTCCGCCAGTTTAAAGAACTTTAGAAGCACTGCAGTCCCTAGCCATAAAATCAATCCATACCCGAAGTCTGCGACCATCATCCCAAAGAAGATGCAGTAAAAGAAAGCGAATAATGGCGTTGGATCGATCTCGTTGTATTTCGGTAAAGCATACATCGATGTAAGCGACTCGAAGGCACCGGAAAATTTAGAATTGCTCAGTAAGATCGGCACATCCGGATCATTCCGGTCCGCTTCTTTTAATTCAAGATAATAGATATTCCCCAATTCCCTTTTGACTATTTCGTGGAATTCATTTTCCCTATCTGTAGGAATATACCCTTCAATCACCACGATCTGTTGTGATTTTAAGAAATTTTCCTGGGCGCTAACCCGTATTTTTTTATTCATCAAATATTCATAAACAATTTCAAAATCCGGTAAATGACTTGAAAGGTTTACGAATTCGTCTTCAATCTTTGCTACTTCATCCTGCAATTTCTCCACTTTACTTTTCAATGAACTGATTCGTTCAGCTGGCTTCGTAGTATAGGGAAACTCCACATGTGCAAAACTATGATTTTTCAATCGTTCCAAAGTCTCATCCATGATCGAATGATGGGATAATACAAGTATATAAGCATTCTCGCTATCCGTATGCACGATTTCATAATACGTAAGGGCTAGATCGGAAAAGTCAGCTTGAAATCGTTCTATTCGTTTTTTCGGGATCAAACCAAGAAAAGCTTGACACTTCTTAAATGAATACAGTTCTGCAAAGGAAATATCCAATGTTTCCCAGGGAGTCAATTGAGCGATCTCATCTTCAATAGCTGTAATCTCCTGCTCGATTCGCTTCTTTTCTTGATCAAGACCGTGAATTTTTTCAAAAATACCCCGGTAATTAATACGTTGCGCACGCTCTTCCAGTTCGGGGAATTCTAATGTCTCCCTCCCCTCTTTTAGAGATTGTAGACCGCTTTTTTTCTCCGCATAACGCGCCAATAAATCGATCGCAAATGAAACATTTTTAATTTCATCATTAATGGATGCGATTCGCTCCGGTACTTCGATTTTCTCGAGCCCAATCTCGAGCATATCTTCGTTTTCTTTCAGGTTTAGAAAATGAACATACTGGAATTTTTGTAATTCATGAAGAAGCTCTTCTTTTTTTGCAGCGAACGTTAACAAGCTGAATTTACTCATTTTAACGATGGCCATTTTCGTTAACAATCCTCTCAACGATATGTTCAACTACTGGCTCGAGTTTTTTATGATCTAGCTCGCGGATTAATGTCGCGGTTTTTTGTCCTTGCTCGCGAATTTTTTTTATTTCTTCTTCACTTTCTCGAAGTGCATCTTCACGGATGCGTCTTGCTTCAGTTTGAGCGGAGGTTATGATTTCTCTATACTTTTCTTCGGCTATTTTTTCAGCTTCTTGAATAAGCGTCCGCGCCGTTTTTTGTGCATCAGCTATGATTTCTGCAGCTTTTTCTTCAGCATTTTTTACTTTGATAATCGCTTCATGCGCCATACCCGGACCTCCTTGCCAGCAAATTTTTGTGCGTTTTTGAGCATGAATTTTACTAAACGATGCGTTTAAATGGTTATGCTTATTTTATCCATCATCGACATGAAAAAATAAGCAATCAGGAGTAGATAAGGAAATGAGTGGAAGCGGAACTGGTTTTCTATTGATTTAGAATGTAGTTAACCTCTAGTATTTACAGATCGAGGTGTTTATGAAGCGGGAGAAAAGAACGGATAAACGGGGTGGAAATATCGCATGATTACGAAAACTACTAAGGAAAAGGATCCGTTCAAAGAACTTGAATAAATACCCATTTCAAAATCATTTTTAATATAGTGTTAACCAAAAAGCATACAATATAATTTTATAAAGAGTTACTAGTGCAAATCAATATTATTTCGGAAATTTATATATTGGGATTATTTATAATATACTGAAAACGTTAATGACCATGAATTCATAAGTCGTCATCATGGGAAACAGATTATTATATTTCGGAAAAACATTTCCGGTTTTCACCCTTTTTAATTTCGAGTATACAACCATGAAAATATCCTTCCGAAAAAATAACAAGCTGCCAGTTATAGCAACTTAACAGCTTGTTTATATAAACGTTCCTTCATTTAAAGTGTTCATTCATTTAAGTCAAAGTGCTTCCCTTTTACAAGATAAATCACATTTTCTGCCACATTGGTGATATGATCGGCAGTTCTTTCTAGATAACGGCAAATAAACAATAATTGCGCCACGTAATCTATATTATTCGGATTTTGCCGGTTCACGCGAAACAATTCTTTTATGGTTTCTCCATACAAATGGTCCACCTCATCATCCATATCGGCCACTTGTTTAGCGAGCTGAATATCCTCGTTCATAAAAGCTTCAAGACCCTTGACGAGCATTTCATTCGACACTTCGTACATCCGTTTAATATTATCTAACGCTTTTTTCATGATCGGTTCGGGTTTTCGATTCAATTGAATCGTTGATTTGGCGATATTGACCGCAAAATCAGCCACCCGTTCATAATCGGTAGCGATTTTTAAAGTCATGACGATTTTTCGCAAATCGCTCGCTACAGGTTGCTGTTTTGTAATTAACCAGACAGAATCGTCAATAATTTCTTCATATAACCGGTCAGGAATATCGTCCTCGATAATGATTTTTTGAGCTACTAAAATATTTTGCTCCTCAAAAGCCTGTAATGAACGTTGCAAAGCCCGCTGGGCATAATCACATAATTTTACAAGTTTATCTTGTAAAGCCTTTAAATCCTTTTCAAAACGTTCGCGTACAGTCATTCATGTCCCCCCTTGGGAATAGTTCCTATGTTAATCCTTATGAAAGCACTTTCACTACTATTCTATCATTTATTTTTGGAATTATATACCTTTTTATCCAAATCGTCCAGTTATATAATCTTCCGTCCGTTTATCTTTCGGTGTGGAAAAAATGATATCTGTATCATCGTACTCAATTAATTCGCCATTAAGGAAAAATGCTGTTTTATCCGAAATCCTGGCCGCTTGTTGCATATTATGGGTGACGATGATGATACTGAAATTCTTTTTTAACTCCTGGATCAATTCTTCAATTTTTAATGTGGAAATGGGATCTAATGCACTTGTCGGCTCATCCATCAAAATAACATCGGGTTCAATCGCCAAACATCTGGCAATACACAAACGCTGTTGTTGACCGCCGGAAAGTCCATAAGCATTTTCCTTCAACCGATCTTTCACTTCATCCCACAGAGAAGCGCCTCGCAAACTTTTCTCAACGATTTCATCGAGAATGTTTTTATCCTTTATCCCGTGAATTCTCGGACCGTAAGCGATATTGTCATAGATTGATTTTGGAAAAGGATTGGGATTTTGAAAAACCATACCTACCCGTGTCCGTAAGTCTTCCACTTCAAAATCTTCATCAAAAATGTTTCTTCCACGATAGAGAATCTTACCGGATGTTTTGACATTCGGCACAAGTTCGACCATACGATTAAGGGTTTTTATAAATGTTGACTTTCCACACCCCGAGGGACCGATGATCGCTGTGATCTGATTTTCCACAATATCGAGGGATATGTTTTTCAACGCCTGTTTTTCACCGTACCATAAATTTAATTCTTCCGTCTGATAGACGAACCGGTCACTTTTTACCTTTTGCTTTTCATTGCGACCAATAAATTCGTTTTCCTTCTTTTCGCTTTTTATCTTGAAATCTGTCGCCATGCTCATCCTCCTATTCCTATTTTAATAGCGTTTTTGAAACTTATTCCGGAGTAAAATTGCTACCGAATTCATCAATAGCAAGAAAACCTGTAGCCAAAACACTTGCTCCTAAATGAAGGGCGCAAACAAAAATCGTTAAACCTAATAACCCGTAAACAACAGAAGGTACTCCCGATAAATTCGCGATATGAATCTGGATAAAAGTGGTAAATTTATTTTTTTGGCATATTCTTCAAGATAAAGGGCTGTACCAACCCCCAAGATCATAGTAACTGGGGCTACGATCGCCATCAGTCATAACGTTCCGGTCATCGCGGTATAAATGTCAGCTTCTTCTGGTTTACGGGATGGCAAACTATTGAAAATGCCAATCCAAATACGGAAACCCCTATAGGAAAATTCGCATGAACAAAACGGCGAGAAAAACGAGGCTGATCAAGGTTCCGGTAAAAAATAAATATTTACATATCTGATTCCGGAAAATCCCTGCTTTCATACGATTCCGGATCTTCGTAAAGCTACTTACATTCATCGATACTCCTCCCGAATTCGTCGTGAAATCCATACTGCGATGAGGTTCATGACCAATGTAAACAAGAATAAAGTGAAGCCGACGGCGTAAATACTATAATAGATTGTTGTTCCATAACCAGCATTACCTTGTGTGACCTGAACAATATAAGCTGTCATCGTTTGAATGGAGCCTGTTACCTGAAAACTCAAATTCGGCGTAGAACCGCCGGCAATGGAGACGACCATCGTCCCACCGATTGCTCTGGAAAAACCTAAAACGATTGAGGCGACGATCCCTGAAAATGCAGCGGGAATCACCACTTTCATGGTAACTTCCAGTTTAGTTGAACCAAGCGCCAACGCTCCTTCACGAATGGCCTTCGGAACTGCGGAGAGGGCATCTTCTGACAGGGAGGCGATTGTAGGTGTGATCATAATTCCCAAAAGTTCCCGGGACTTAAAGCGTTAAAAATCTCTAAGGAAGGGATTATTTTTTGTAAAATTGGTGTTAAAAATGTTAAGGCAAAAAAAACCGTAGACGATGGTCGGGATGCCACTAAGGATTTCTACGATAGGTTTAATCGTTTTCCTTGTTCTTTCGGACGCATACTCACTTCAATAAATGGCGGCGCTCACTCCTAGGGGAACAGCGACCAATATTGCAATCAGGGTGACCCGTAAGGTGCCCGAAACAAGTGGCAGGATTCCATACTCACCAGGTTCCAAAAAGGGATACCACATAGTTGAAGTTAGAAACTCGATGGGGGAAACCCGCTGGATAAAAGTAAAAGTCTTTCAGAGCAGGGTGAATAATATACCGATGGTCGTTAAAACGGAAACTATTTCGGTAAGAAGTAGAAGGGCGGGAATTGCTTTTTCAAAAAATTTTTGTCGTGCTTTACTTTTTTTCTTATTGATGATCTCCGGACGGAAAGATCCGGATATTGTTCTGGTAATGCCATCACAGCGCTCTCCCTTCCAAAAACGGACAATACTTTTTCGATTTCACCTTTCCTAAAATCACGCTATATATGAGGATAAGATGAGAAGCAAACGCTCCTCATCCCTTCTGAAAATCTACTTATTTTAGTCCTTCCAATGTGTTTAATGCTTCTTCATATTTTTCATCCGGTAATCTTACATAACCAACATCTTCAGCCAAATCGCCTGCATTGGTTAAGAAGAATTGGACAAAGTCATAAACATGTGGTTTTTGTAATGATTCGTGTTTGACGTAAATGAACAGTGGACGGGAAAACGGTGTGTACGTTCCATTTTCAATCATTTCGTTTGTCGGTTCGACCGGACCGTTACCACCATCGATCGGAACCACTTTCAATTTATCTTTGTTTTCCGCATAGTAGGAGTAACCGAAATACCCAATCGCATACTTATTACCAACTACACCGGTAACGAGCACATTATCATCTTCAGAAAGTTGTGCGCTTTTTACAATTTGCCCATCATCTAAAACCTCTTCATTGAAGTAATCGAATGTACCGGAATCCTGTCCAGGTGAGAAGAACTTGATCTCTTCATCCGGCCATTCCGGACGGATGTCGGACCATTTTTTCACCGTACCATCCTCAACCCACATTTTCTTCAATTCATCAACGGTTAAATAATCAACCCAATCATTTTCTTTATTGACGACGATCGAGATACCATCATAGGCGATTTCAAATTCTGTATATTCAATCCCCCGCATCAGCGAGACCTTGTTTTTCCTCATCTTTGATCGGACGGGATGCATTGGAAATATCTGTTTCTCCGGCGATGAAACGTTCAAACCCGCCGCCGGTACCGGAAACACCGACAGAAACTTTTACATCCGGTTGAACGAAACCATATTCTTCAGCAACCGCTTCAGCGATCGGATAAACTGTTGAAGAACCATCAATCTGTACTTCACCGGATAATTTTTCGTTTGTTTCCGTATTGTTTTCCTCCGTCGCTTCGTTATCGCTCCAGGTACTCGTTTCATCCTCTCCTAAATTTTGCGGTCCACATGCTGCTAAAACTGCGAGAACGAATAAAACAAAAATGGATAAAAATGCTTTTTTTACTTTTGCCATCGTTCGTTTCCTCCTAAAGTTTTGGTATGTATCGTTTACGCTTATAATCATAAGCATTTAAGATTAATAGCGTATTAACATGCTGTAAAACTTTGTAAACCTTTGTAAATCTTGAGTAAATGGAGGGGGAAAC
>CALKAK010000067.1 GCA_937983015.1 uncultured Bacillaceae bacterium
GAAAGTCCGGTCGCGATCCAACGAACGGATATGCAGCGGGCGGTTTCGGTTGATTTAAAATACGCCGCCAAATATTCACTGAGCGAAATCGTTACGATTGTTGAAGAAACTATTGCAGAGCTTGATTTTCCTGAAGAAATTGCCATCAGTTATACCGGAGAGCAAGAGCTATTCGAATCGACCATCACCGATTTGATACTGGCCCTCGTTTTAGCGATTGTCTTTGTTTACATGGTTCTTGCCGCCCAATTCGAATCTTTGAAGTATCCGTTCATCATCATGTTCACCGTTCCATTAGCGATTATCGGTACAGCCATCGGACTTGTGGTGACAGATTCGCCTGTGAGTGTCATGGCTATTATCGGAATGATCGTCCTTGCCGGGATTGTCGTCAACAATGGGATCGTTCTCGTGGATTATATGAATCGCTTGCAACAATACGGATATAAAGGAAAAGAAATCATCATCCAGGGCGTTAAAATCCGTTTTCGGCCTGTGATCATGACCGCATTAACGACAATTTTCGCTCTCATCCCGCTAGCCTTAGGTATTGGGGAGGGGGCGGAATTGAACCAGCCGATGGCGATCGTGGTTATCGGTGGTCTTATCAGCAGTACATTTTTAACCTTATTTATCATCCCAATCATTTACAGCTATTTGAATCGCGATATCAGACGGTCGCTAAAGGAAGAAAAAAATCGACCGATCGCCACTTAAAGCAAGAAAAAGGGATATGCATTCATGATTTTTCAATCATACAGGCCGAAACTTTTCCCCTATCCTTACGTAATAATAAAGTAAAAAATAAAAGAATTTAAAATTAATGTTGAATTTTCCAATAACACTGTATATAATGTAATTAACTTGAATACAATTTAATGAACGTAAAGGGGAGTAGCGTACGGGTCCACAAGATCCGTAACAAAGTCGTCATTTCGTGGAGGTTATCCACCGGCTTTGTTGACAAGTGCTCTTGTCACGCAAGACCTTTACCAGCATCTTTCGCTGTGCTGGTAAAGGTCTTTTTTGTTGGTTGTAATTCAGGAAAGGGGTGAAAAGTTACAGTCTTTCATCCAGGGGAAGCTTTTGATCTAAAAACTGTAGCGAGACTAAATTTACGGTCAAACTTTTGTAAGGGGGTATAATGGGTTGGATTGGTCTATAGAA
>CALKAK010000068.1 GCA_937983015.1 uncultured Bacillaceae bacterium
AAAAATCTTAGAGAAAGGAGTACCCTACCTATGTCTAAAAGAAGTATACCGAATTTTGATTGAATGTTCTCATGTTTATTTCATGGTCGAATTCCATCGTTTTCCCTCTCTCTTTTATTAAAAAAAGGATGGAAGGAAATAAGTTTTCCCGTTCCATCCTTTTCGAGATTTGTTCACACAAGTTTCCGGATCAAGCCCTTCGGGGTAATGATTTTTACAGATGCCTCCCGCTTTTGCGTGATCTTTTCGATAATGGTTTCCGAACCATCGGGATTGTATTTGATTTCTTCGGATGGAATGTGCTTGACAATCTCCAATCCTTGAACCAAGTGATAGTTCTCACCACTACCGATTTCCCCATTGACCGCTCCCGCTGCCAGCAACGTCGTTAGTTGTCCGACGTTCAAAGGCAGAATGGGATTTCCGCCTATCTGTAATTGACGGACACCCAACTATTTCAAAGAATATATGTACGTTTATTTGGCTTTAGGGGGAATAGATTTTGACATGGCTAATTCGTTATCCGTAAGATTTCCTGTGAAAAGTTTCATGAAATTTTTATAGGTTCAATTTTATTTTAAGTGAATATTTAACGATATCCATTTAATGAAACAAAAATTTAAAATATAAATTTTTTTGAAAATTTTCCTTCACATTTTTCCAGACCTCGGTTATAATGAAGGTAAATATTCATTATTTAGTGTATTTTGAAATAAAAATTTCAATAAAGAGGTGTTTCGTTTGGTCCTGTCTCCTCCCCACCTTACGATGAGTGAGTTTTTCGCCCGGACAATCCAATCGAAAAAAATGATGGAAGAGGCTGAACAAGTCCTCCCAAATGGAGTAACGGCTAATATCAAATTTTTTGACCCTTACCCCATTGTCATGAAATTTGGAAACGGCCCTTATTTAACCGATGTCGATGGTAATCTTTATATCGATTATTCACTCTCTTATGGTGCGCTGATGTGCGGTCACGGTCACCCGCGGATTAAAGAAGCGATCATCAAGCAAATGGAAAAGGACGGTACAAATCTTTTCGGTACTCCCCATGAGATGGAAACGAGTCTCGGTAAGAGGATTCAATCCTATTATCCAAGTATGGAACGGATCCGCTATACGAATTCCGGTACTGAAGGAACCTTATTAGCGATCCGTCTCGCTTCTAGTTTTACCGAAAAATCAGCAATTGCCAAATTCGAAGGTCATTACCATGGCGGCTATGATCAGGTGCTTTTCAGCATTAATCCCGATCGGAATGAAATGGGCCCGGATTGGGAACCTCATGCAGTACCGGAGTCGAAAGGGATCGATCCCTTTTATCAGAAGAACATGGTAATCTTACCATTTAATGATTTAGAGCATACAGAAAAGCTATTACGCAAATATCAGGATAAAATCGCTGCTGTAATCATGGAACCAACTTTGGGGGGATACATCCCGGCTACTAAAGAGTTTATGCATGGTTTGCGCAAAATTACCGAGGAATTAGGAATCGTGTTAATCTTTGATGAAGTAAAAAGCGGTTTTCGCATGGGTATTGGTGGTGCCCAGCAATATTATGATGTAAAACCGGATTTAACCATCCTGGGGAAGGTCATCGGCGGAGGCTTCCCCTTCGGAATCGTTGGCGGTAAGAAAGAAATTATGATGGAAAGTGCTCCTCGCCAGCAGTCTGATGTGTTTGATCCCAGTCAAAGCAAACGGTCGAAAGCACAGGACGTTTTATTTCATAGTGGTACGTATAACGGTCACCCCACAATTTTAGCCGTTGCCCATGCTGTTCTTGACATTTTAGAAGAAACTGGCGACCGTGCATTGATCTTTTCCGAAAAGTTGAAAACATCACTGGAAGAACTTTTTAAACAAAAAGGGATTCCCATGCAAGCTCTTGGCTTAGGAACCATCTTCAATATCGTATTGACCGAGCATAAAGTGAACAGTTACCGAGATCTCCAGAACACAAATCTTGCCTTGCGCAAACAAATTGATTACCATTTATTAGCAGAAGGAATCTATAACAAGCCTTTGAACCGGTATAACGTATCGGTTGTCCATGGTGAAAGGGAATTAGAGAAAACGCTTGATGCTTATCAGAAAGTACTCTTTCAAAAGATATAAGATGATCGGAAGTAGATCATATTGGAGGGGATTCCGGTGGGCAACTCCGTTTACGATAAAATCATGGCAAAACAGGAGGAAATGAGTAAAGCTCAGAAGAAAATCGCTAGTTATATCATCGACAATCCGGAAACAGCTGCATTTTTGACAGCTTCGAAATTGGCAAAAAATGTCGGGGTTGGCGAAGCAACTGTCATCCGCTTTGCCGTCTTTCTCGGCTATCAAGGCTATCCCGATTTCCAATGGCATTTGCAAGAAGCTTTGAAACGAAAATGGACCTCGGCGGAACGGTTTGAAAAAACAACTCTTTCCAGTGGTCAGGCAGACAGTGTTTGGGAAGAGGTCCTTGCCGATGATATCCGTAATATTCAAACGACACTGGAAAATATGGATCACGATGATTTCCAGGCGGCTGTCGATGCAATAATACAAGCCAAACGAATCTACATCGTAGCCTACCGGAGCGCCCAGAGTATTGGCCAATTTCTCGAATTTTATCTTGACCTCGTCTTACAAAATACGGAATTGATTCGTCAGGCCGATGGTGTTTCCGAACATCTTCTCGATATCGGAAAGGATGACTTGGTCATCGGTCTCGGCTTTTCCCGCTATACGAAACGAACGATCGATGTTTTAAATTATGTACGGGAGCGCGGGGCGAAAACCCTGGTGATCACGGATCATATCATGTCACCCCTCGCACCGCTGGGCGATATACAACTATTCGCATCCGTCGATATTAATTCGTTTATCGATTCCTTCGTGGCACCATTGAGCATAATCAATGCGCTGATCACCGCAGTCACGAGAAGTGAACAGGAAAAAGTAAAAAAGCGGCTCGAACAATTGGAAGGACTTTGGGAAACCTTCAATGTGTTCCACGAGTAAAAAATCGGGACATTGCTCTCCTATACACGGAGGTGTAATGTCCTTTATTTTATTGAATCCTATTTATATTGTTCGACATCATTTGTTCAAGAGGTTTTGTGCCCCCTTTTACCTACACAAGTCTCGTTTGAACAACTTTTGCACCGATAACGAACCAAAAAACAAGCACGATTCACGGAGAATCGCGCTCCTTAAGGAAGTTGGATTCGTTCAATGTCGATCGAAAGTCCCTTTATGAATCTTTCTTAATTCAATCTTTCTTAATTCGGATCAACTCTTTATTGAGCAACTACAGCACTTCTTTGGTTAAAACTTGATCGGCCAAAGTTGCCATTTGCTCGATAGTCATATCTTGCATCATGGAAAACATCGGATTGTCTTCGATATTCCCAAGATATTTAATAACTACAGACTTGGCCGCTTCATTTTGGAAAAGTTCTCTAAAGGAACTTCTCATGGAATAGACCCCTTCAGGAATCTCCAGTTCTTCTACTTCCACATCGCCAATATCTGGCATCTCGAACCAGTTTTCCACGTTTGTGCCCGTTCCATCGACCGGTGCCACATAGCTTGGATTCGGCTCTTGTACCTTGTTGAACATCGCCATATCTTCAACGGTTTCTACTCCATCACTGCCGCTACTTTAAGATAGTTCACACCTTTGTTCAATTCAACATTTTCACAAATAAAGATACGTTCTTTTTGATCAAGTGTTGCAAATTCCTTTCCTTTTGTGACCGTCAAGTAATTTTTTACAGTTTTCGATAAATAACTTTTTACACTT
>CALKAK010000069.1 GCA_937983015.1 uncultured Bacillaceae bacterium
TCACCAGCGTAATCGAAGCACGCCATCTCCCCACATGTACTGGATCTCTATTATCATCTCCGCGATACTTTTCGGTCTTCTCCACTATTCAGCCAATGTACTCGCCGGACCGATGACCCTCATTGTTTGGGTGCGGATGATTTTGTTGAATGGTTTGGGCGGTGTCATTTTCGGATGGTTATACTGGCGGAAAAACCTCGAAAGCGCCATTGTCGCCCATATGGTACTGCATGCAACCTGGTTTATAGGCAAAACAGTGATCTATTACGTGTATGTGTAATCGATTTGGGGCTGTCCAAAAGATGCGTTCTCGACTTTTGGATGCCCCAATTTTATGTTCAAGAACCTTGATCAATCAACATTCTTGTTTCACTCATCTTTAAATAATTTTACTTCTTGGACAATCCTTTTTTATTTTCCTTCGCGAAAGATCAAAAACGGTTCCAATTTTTTTCCGTCAGTATAAATGATATTTTGCGATTGGTATCCATTTAGGCACAGTTTTCCTTCCGGTGAACAGAGAAGGGGACCATTTTCTATATCTTCTAACACCACTTCCTCCTCCCCGGTACGTAGATTCCTTTTAATCAGGCGAAAACCGCCGTCATAAATATCCGCCTCGCCACCAGTATTCGGCTCAATCAGCATCAGTACCGGACCGGGTAAAATTTCATAAAAAGGGATCTCCCAACCGGAAAAATTCGTCAGTAAAGGGAGAGAGAAAGAAAGTTGTTTGTTTAAATGATAGTCGAATACGATCATTTCTCCCCGGGTCAAATTTTCTTTTGTCGCCTGAATACCGATAAATACGGATCGCTTTCCTTGAAAGTGAAAAAATTCCTCTCCTGGAAGAACCGTTTCTTTACCTTCTGGAGAAACTTTCACGAGCGGTGCGGATAAGCTCGGTTCTTCCCAATTCCAATCCAAAATGATCAATATGTCCTCAGCCATCCACGTCGCGAAAGGCTGGGATAGTTGGATTTCGTTCAAACTTTCTGTGTACCATTCATAAATATAATTGGTATACGTCCAGTCTTCATAAAAAGCCGTTACGAAAATTTTTCGTTCATTAAAAGGATTCCATTCGTAATAAATTTCACTCGATGGAATGTGAATCGCTGCGATTTTTTCTTGTGTGGTCGTCTGAAAAATCGATAATTCCGCTTCGATAGGGGACGGAGCCGTGTGGATTAGTAAAAAGGTTTTGGATGGACTCAAGTTAGCCGAAATAACCGGTTCATCGAGAACTAAATATTTTTTACGATCACCGCTTGTCACATGGTAAGAAGAAATAACAGCTTGTTGGTCCAGCCATTCATAAATCAATAGTTCCCGCTCGCTTAACCAGCCGATAATAAATTGAAACGTGTGTTGATCGACTTCTAGAGGAGCTACGGAATCGATTGGAGAAGGGAATGTATGTTGATGAGCTGAAGGAGAAGGCTCGTTTTTCTCCCCCGTTTTCCCGTGACATCCTGCCAGGGGAATCAGTATGATGAATAAAAAAAGCAAAGCTATTTTAACGAATGATTTCCGCATCGCACTCCTCCTTCAACTGTTGTTCGCAATCATTGGCGGGATGAATGTAAAAAATTTTATTTGTTTAAAAAACAAAAAGAAAAGCCCTTATGGCTGTTACGTGAGGGAAATATGAAAATATGGGGAAGATTATCTTTATTATAGCATAGTTTTTTATATCAAAACTTTTCTCATGTTCTTTTCGCGAATTTGTGAATTTCCTCTAAATAAACGAACGATTATAAATACAGTGCTACTAGAAAAACCCCGAGCATCTCCTCATACATTTCCGGAAACTGGGAAAGCGGTAATGGATTGACCCCATACCCGAGCTCCATTGTGAAACCGGGACGGCGATAAATCATGATGAACCAATCCCTGTACCCTGCATGACTATCTATATAACGTATGGAACGGTATTTACTAACCCGGGCTATCTCCCGTGCCAAAAGGACCGATTCTGGGGGCTCTAATCCCTCATATCCCCAGTAAAATTCCTTTCCTTGAGTATGAAAGGCAAACAGACGGGTAAATTGTCTTTCCTGAGCTAATTTCGCCATCGCATTCACTTCCGGTTCCGAAAGAGGGGCATCCCCGGGATAATCCCGCGGCGCTGGTCGTTTCGGTTCTTTTCGTGCCTTTTCAATTTCCCAGTTCGCCGGAAATTGATTATTTAAATCGACACCCCGAATATTCGCTTTCCAACTGGAAAAATCTTGACTCCAGTCATTGATCGCCAGCACTTCCTCCCGCCTTTCCGGTGGGGGGCCATGAATAACGAGATCGACTCCATCAGGATTCACCATCGGCACGATTGACAAAGTATTGTTTTGGTATAGCGGAAGTGTTTCCACCCCGCGAATACGTTCTTGATTGGTTAATGAAAGTAAGAATGTATTGAGAATCTGCATCAATACCGGCGTTGTGATCCATTCATTGGCATGGAAAGAACCATTAAAATGAATAACCCGCTCACCCCTTCCCAAGCGGATTTCATACAATGGTTTTCCGAGTACACTCGAGCCAATCGGTTCGACTTGCATAAAAGGGTAAATTGCAGCCAATTGTTGTAAATCATTTTCCAGTGTGGCAAAATCATATTCCTTCTGTCCATGAACGATTGGATGGGTGATCCGCACCGGAACGTTAATTTCCTGACCCTCCCGAACTTCTTCCAGAATCAGGTCGGGATTTACGAGGGACAGCGCTTCCAGTGACAGTCGATTTCTTCTCGCAACATCGCCAAATTGTTCGCCCGACTGCAGCGTGTACCGGGTGAGACGAAAACCGGGAATCCGCACCCGCTGTCCAATGGAAAGATGTTCCGGCGAAATGCCAGGATTCGCATCTTCTATTAAGATGAGGGGAATTTGCAACCATTGACTGTATAGCCAAAATGTGTCACCAGGACGAACGTCAATTTCCATATGAATCATCCTTCCCGCCCTATCGCTTTTCAATCCTTTATAACTATATGAAGACTTCGCGATATTTTGCCAGTCCGTAATTCAGCAGTATTCTTGAAATCCGTAAATAAAAAAGATCCTTCCGAAGAAGGACCGCGAAATCCCTATATTTAGATGTCTTTACAGATTCATTCCTCGTTTCACGAGCCAACCGGCGCCGAAAATTCCGGCATCATTTCCTAATGTCGCAAGCAAGATCTTTGTATCATCTCGTGTTGTTGGGAAAGCGTAGCGTTGATAGTGGTGACGGACCGGAAGAAGCAGACGTTCGCCCGCCTTGGCAACACCACCACCGAGGATTACCGCCTCCGGATTCAATGTCGCCGTAAGCATGGCGATCGCAAATCCAAGATGCGAACATACTTCATCGACGATCTCCCTTGCGACAGGATCACGATCAACAAGGTCAAAAACATCTTTCGCTGTGATATCACCTTTTTGTTCCATGATCTCCCTCAAAGCGGTTTCCTGGGATTCATCAGCTAATCGTTCTAAGGCGAGACGGCGAATTCCTGTTGCGGATGCAACCGTTTCTAAACAACCATCTTTCCCACAATTGCACCGGAACCCACCATTATGGGTTACCGGAATATGGCCGATTTCACCGGCACCACCGCGAACACCTTCCACGATCTGGCCGTTAATTATGATTCCACCACCGACACCGGTACCGAGGGTGATGAACACCAAATTGCTAAATCCGCGCCCCGAACCCATCCACATCTCGCCCAGGGCGGCGCAATTGGCATCATTGCTGATAAATGCCGGTATGCCCAGCACCTCATTTAATTTATCTTGTAATGGGTAGACTCCCCAACCAAGATTAACCGCATTCAGGATCTTTCCTTCATGGGCCGGACCCGGTGCACCAATTCCCGCACCGGCAAATTGACTTTTATCCATCTTAAGTTCTATCAATTTATCGTTAAACGATCTAGCGATATTTGCAACGATATGTTTCCCATTTTCCCGTTTATCGGTCGGGATCTGCCATTGATGTTTCACCGTTCCATCCAATTGGAGAATGGCCATTTTTGTTGAAGTTCCCCCGAGGTCAATGGCAAAAATTAAGTCTTTATGCATACTCATCACCTATTTTTCTGTTTTTCTTCCTTTTTCGCCTGGAAAAGAACTGCCATAGCCCGTGCGAATTCCTCTGTTTCCAAAAGTCCCGCTCGATATAATTCGTTTAATTCCAGTTCCATTAATTCCAATTCGGCCATCCGGTCCCCTAAATATACATAAGTGCCAAATCGTTTCAACAATTGCTGGACATCAAAAACCGTTTTCATCCGTCTCACCAATTCCATTATACATGAAAATGTTAAGGGATGAACAGAATGGTTTGCAAATTTTGCCAATAACAAAAAAAGCGGAGAACGATTCTCCACTAACGGTTCGTCGCAAAATATTTAAACCATTCATTACCGGTCAGGGTCTTGCGGATACAACGGACGGGGGCGCCGATTTTTTAAAGGGATCGGTATGCGAATTAAAATATTACGGAAAGCCTGAAAATTGAAAGGAATGAACGGCCACAAATATGGAACATGAAAAGATTTCATGGTGACAAGTAATAAAATCCATAAGGAAGCACCGATCACAAAACCAGGAACTTTAAAGATCGCTGTCAGGGCTAATAAACCGATGCGAAAAATTCGATTGGCAAGGCCCAATTCGTAACTTGGTGTCGCAAATGTACCGATAGCAGCGACAGAAAAGTATA
>CALKAK010000070.1 GCA_937983015.1 uncultured Bacillaceae bacterium
ATGGAAAACTGGATTTTACAGTTAATGGAACAATTCGGCTATTTTGGTGTGTTCTTTTTGATTCTAGTAGAAAATATTTTCCCGCCCATTCCCTCTGAGGTTATTTTAACTTTTGGGGGATTCATGACGTCCCGAACTTCATTGACATTGCTAGGGGTCATATTCTTCGCTACGCTTGGATCCCTCCTGGGAGCGATCGTACTTTACTGGATCGGCAGATTATTGGATATTGAACGAATGGAAAAAATTGTAGAACGCTGGGGTCATATTTTGCGTTTGAAAAAAGAAGATATACATAAAGCGAATCAATGGTTCGATCGTTACGGGATTTGGACGGTATTTTTCTGCAGGATGGTTCCGGTATTGCGCAGTCTTATTTCTATACCAGCCGGAATGAATCATATGGATATGGGGGTGTTCCTCTTCTTCACGACCATCGGAACACTCATCTGGAATACGATTCTCGTTGGCCTCGGTGCCTATCTGGGCGAATCATGGGAGATCATCGTTTACTATATGGATATCTATTCGAATATCGTCTACGCACTATTAGTCATCTTGTTTATCATCGGAATGATTTATTTTTTTTATTTCAAAAGGAAAAGAACGTGACGGGTAGAAAAGGAGATTTTTTATCATGATGTGGTTGAACTTCATTAAGGTTATAATTTTAGGATTGGTAGAAGGGTTAACAGAGTTCGCACCGGTATCTTCGACCGGACACATGATCATCGTTGATGATTTATGGTTGAAATCCGCCGAATTTTTCGGTTCCCCATATGTCAAAAATACGTTTCTTGTTGTAATCCAGCTCGGCTCCATCCTGGCGGTTGTTGTGATCTTCTTCGAGCGTTTTCTAGAGCTATTGGGGTTAAAACGAAAAACCTACAAATTCGGAGAACCGATTGAGGGGCGGTTAAGGCTCACTCACGTCATAGTTGGAATTCTCCCGGCGGGGATTTTCGGTGTGCTGTTTGAAGACATCATCGATGAATATTTATTCGATGTCAAATATGTTATTTACAGTTTGATCGTGGGTGCTTTGTTGATGATCTTTGCCGATTGGTATGGGAAGCGCCGGAGGGAAAAAGGAACGGTTATAGAATCGGTCGATCAGATCACATATAAACAAGCCTTTCTCATGGGGCTATATCAATGTTTAGCATTGTGGCCGGGTTTTTCCCGCTCAGGAGCAACGATTTCCGGTGGGGTAATTGTCGGTTTAAGTCACCGGGCCGCATCCGATTTTACGTTTATTATGGCGGTTCCAATCATGGTAGGGGCCAGCTTCTTGTCGCTGATTAAAAATTTGCAATACTTTACCCCCGATGTTTTACCTTTATTTATTGTAGGGTTTATCAGCGCCTTTGTTTTCGCGCTCGTATTTATCCGCTTTTTCTTGAAATTGATCAATAAAATTAAACTCGTTCCGTTCGCCATCTATCGAATGATTCTGGCGTTTATTCTAATCATAGTCATTTACTTGTAAAGTATAAGGTCCGCTTGGCGGATCTTTTTTTTATGCAATTTTTGCAAGACTTGCCAACCGTTCGAAACAAAAAGTAACTAATTTCGTCTAATCTTTTGAAAAATACGGGATTGGAGGGAGCAAAAGGGATAAAGATGAATTTTTCAGGTCGAATTTTTAGCTTGTTTCTCGTTATAATGGGTTTAGGATTTTTATTGATCGCATGCAATGTGAATCAAACGGGAAATGGCGGTGAGGAAGAAGCTGGGCTGTCGGAAAAGGAGGTCGGGGAAATGAAGGAATTTATGAAAAAAAGGCGTGCGCTGAAAGATGAAAATCGTGAACGAATCGTAAAACTGAAAAAAACGCGAAAGATTGTGAAGGCGGATCTGCAAGTTGAGGAGAGGGGCGAGGAGATCATTCTCAACTATACGGTAGAGAATCGTGGTGACCATGATTTACATTTAATTTTTCCGAGTGGCCAGGAATTCGATTATTTGATTTATAACGAAAACGGCGAATTAGTTTATCGGTGGTCAGATGGAAAAATGTTCATCATGGCCATACATGAGACCATATTACCTGCCGGCGAGAAAATAGAAATTCGTGAGGCGTGGGATGGTCGGGATAAAAATGGCGACCCCGTTCCACCGGGAAAATACCGGGTAACCTTTCTTCTAAAGGCGCGGGCGAAGACAGCGGATGACGTGGAAATAGCCGAAAAAGCTTTTGAGGCTTCAGCGGTAATAGAAATAAAAGAAAAATAAAAGGAGCTACCAATTATGGTGAGCTCCGAAACTATATAAAAGGAGGAAGCCTTTCTTCTACTTTTAACTATAGTGTTTAATTATGAAAAAAATATGAAGAAACTATTTCCGATTTATGAAGAAATATCCAAGATCGAGAGAGAACGGCGGTTTTACTTTTTCCGTAAGCATCGTTATGCTTATAGAAGAAGGAGGTGGTTGTGTTTGAAAATACTCGTTATTGAAGATAATGAAAGTTTATGTTCGATGCTAGAGATGTTTTTTACAAAAGAGGGAATAAAAGGAACGTTCGTCCATGATGGAAAAGAAGGTTATGAGCGATTTAAAAGGGAACCCTGGGACCTCCTGATCGTTGACTGGATGTTGCCGGGAATGGATGGGGTGACGATTTGTCGGAAGATCCGCGAAGAAGGTAGTGATGTCCCAATCATAATGTTAACGGCAAAGGATAGCGATGCGGATCAAATACTCGGTCTCGAAATGGGGGCGGATGATTATGTCACGAAACCGTTCAGTCCGTTAACATTGATGGCACGGATCAAGGCGGTAACAAGAAGGGTACATAATGCACGGAAAAGTGAAGAGGAGAAAAATATTATTCAAACGAAACATTTTAAAGTGAATAAATCGACCAGGGAGGTATTTTTGGATGGGAAATCGGTCGATAACTTAACGCCTAAAGAGTTTGACCTGTTGATCTTTTTCCTGCAACATCCTCGCCAAGTTTTTTCGAGGGATCAACTGCTCGATCGGGTATGGGGCTATAATTTTTATGGGGATGAACGGACGGTCGATGTCCACATCAAACGTTTGCGAAGTAAAGTAGGAACAAAAGAACAGCCCTTTTTCCATACTGTTTGGGGAGTAGGCTATAAATTCGATGAGACGGTGGAGTAAATGAAGTTCAAGTATTTATACCAGCAAATGCTCAGTCATCTCACGATTATTTTATTAGCCTTCATCGCGATCGGGGTCGTCATGTCGCAATTTGTGGAAAATCTTATTTTTCAAAATAAAAGCGAGGAACTGATCTCCTACGGTGAAAATATTTTGGAAGATCTAGGGTTCAATTTTTATAGAAATTATCAGATTTTGAACCAGTACCAAAATATTCTTAACGAACGGGATATTTTCTTATCCGTATTCGATGCCGACGGGGATATCCGCTTCCCCAACAGTCAAAAAAATATGAAACGATTGTTTACAAGACACGAGTGGGAAAGCCTTCAGCAAGGTAAGAAAATAGTAATCAACGTCGATATCAAACGATTCGATCAGGCGGTATCGCTGGTCGTGATTCCTTTTATACGGGATGACTATTTTCTCGGTGGTATTTTACTTACGTCCCCTGTCAGCGGGACAAGGGAATTGGTCCATCAGTTTAACCGCTATATGATCTATACGGGAATCGTTGTCGCCCTGGCCTCCGCACTTCTCAGTGTCGTTTCTTCAAATATATTGGTCCGGCGGATCAAACTTTTACAGCAGGCAACCTCTTCGATCGCAAGAGGAGAGTACGATGTTGTTGTTCCGGAATCGGATTTTGATGAGATCGGTGTCCTGGCGGGGAATTTCCGAAAAATGGCAGAACAGTTGCGGAAATCAGCAGAGGAAGTCGAACGTTCGGAGAAGCGGCGTCGTCAATTCATGGCCGATGTATCCCATGAAATGCGGACGCCCTTAACAACGATCAGCGGCCTGGTAGAAGGCTTGAAAAACGATATGATTCCGGAAGAAGAGAAAGAAAAAGCGCTTGACCTTGTGAATAAAGAAGCAAAACGTTTGATCCGGCTCGTCAATGAAAATCTTGATTATGAAAAAATCCGCTCGAATCAAGTGACCTTAAACAAGGAGATTATCCACCTGATCGAAGTGCTGGAAATCATTCAGGAACAATTGCAAATCCTGGCGGATGAAAAAGGGAATACGATCGTCCTCGAAATCAGTGGTGACCCGCTTGTATATGCTGATTATGATCGGTTGATCCAAATATTACTAAATATCACGAAAAATAGTATCCAATTTACAGAAAATGGGACGATCACATTGCGCGGTAAACAACAAGACCATGTTACGGTAATTGAAATTGAAGATACAGGAATCGGCATGGACCCGTCCGAAATAGAAAATATCTGGGAGCGTTTCTACAAGGCAGATTTATCCCGCAGGACCAATCCTTTTGGCGAGTTTGGATTAGGACTGTCCATTGTGAAACAACTCGTCAACCTCCATAAAGGTACTATAGAAGTGGAAAGCGAGAAAGGAAAGGGTACGAAATTTACGATCTATTTACCTTTTCCCGGGGAGAAATAAACATCATCTGTCTTTAATAGGGAAGTTCTTAGTCACCACACTTTATCCTTTGGGTTCGGTGAATTAAATTTCTTTTCGCTCATTCAGACTGCGCTTTTTTAAAAACCAAGATTTTGGACAATCAGAAGAAATCAAATGATTTGTGAACGGTTACGAATGATAAAATCCCCCTCGAGGCAGTGATTTGTTAATACCCGAGGGGGATTGGAAAATGATCATTATTATATTCCCTTTAATTGCAGTTTGCTCGATAAAATAAAGCACCTTCAATAAAGCCCAATATAGTAAGGAGCCTCGATTATTTATTTGAATTCAGGTAACCAGTCACCATGGGCTTCGATTAAATCATCACACATGACGATGATATCATCGATCGATAGTTCCGAAGCTGTATGCGGACCGAGCATTGCGGCTTGATAAATATACTCTTTTTTCAATGTCATTGCTGCTTCGACCGTCAATAATTGGGTATTGATATTGGTCCGATTCAAAGCGGCACATTATTCGGGTAAGCGCCCCACATAGCCCGGTTCGATTCCACTCGCATCCGCGATACAAGGCACTTCGACACATGCTTCTCTCGGTAAGTTTTCGATGAGACCACCTGTATTCAGTACATTATCACTAAATTTAAAAGGAACATTAATTTCAATGGCTTCAATAATATAAGTACCATATTCATTTGTCCGTGAATGCGTTTTTATTGTTGATCAAGTCTTCTCTCGTTTGTTTTCAGCTTTTGATTTGTAGTTCACAACGTTTGATATCATCGAGCGGAATATTATACCGTTCGATCAATTCCGGGTAGAGGCGTTTAATAAAATATGGATGGTACTCGGTATTATGTTCTGAAGATTCGGTGACATAATAGCCGAATTTATCCATAATCTCAAATCTTACCATATCATTATGAATCGTTTTTTTGTTTTTCTCTGGCCCGCCTTTTAATCTCGGGATACAAGTCTTTCCCATTCCGTTTGATCTCCAATAACCATATGATTGATTCCAGCTATTTTCCAAGAGATGTTGTCAGTAGGCATATCCAGCGTTTCTAATAACTGGGGAGCGCAGACCTGAACACTATGACATAAACCGATCGTCTTTATATTCGTATAACTTTTCATAACACCTGTCAATACCGCCATAGGGTTCACGTAGTTTAAAAACCATGCATCAGGACAGACTTCCTCCATGTCTTTTGCGATATCAAGCATGACAGGGATGGTGCGTAAAGCCCGGAAAATCCTGCCGATTCCGAGGGTGTCAGCGTTTGTTTGGCGAGTCCATATCTTTTAGGAACTTCGAAGTCGATGACGGTTTCCGGTTTATATCCGGCTACTTGAATGGCGTTGATCACATATTTAGCATCTCGCAATGCTTCTTTCTGGTCCGTATAAGCCACAATTTTCACATCGATATTTAAGGTTTCCTTTAATTAAGTTGTTTAACATTAACTCGGAGTCTCGCAAATGCTGAAGATCGATGTCAAATGAAGCGAACTCAAAACCTTGTAAAGCATCCACTAACATACAATCGCCTAAAAAGCTTTTAACGAACACCGTACTTCCTGCGCCGACGAAGGTTATTTTTGCCATCTCTACCACTCCTCTACCATCACAGTGTTTTATTGCTATAATGAATATGAAAAGATTTGGAGGCGTTTGCTATTTCAATCATTAGCTTCAAAGAATTGTGATAGCAATGGTAAAAAAATTGAGAAAGAGGTAAAAAATTGCTCCGTGAACCTATAGACTCCAAATATTGTAATATAGGTTCTCGTTTCAAAGAGAATCATTTAAATCGAGTGGTGGGGATTCATTCATTGGATCGGGAAAGGGTGAAGCGTTCATCTTATGCTATGGATGGAATGAATGCAACGTGATGAGAAGGGGAAGATTATTTTCCAGTACACCTTAAGCGGGATGGGGGAGATTGATATCGCTAGGAAGATTTATCCGCTCCCTCCCGGGACGGCATTTTTCGTGGACATTCCCAGTCGCCACCGTTATTATTTTCCAGAAAAGGGCGAGGGTTGGGAATTTATCTTCCTCACCATTTACGGCGATGAAGCCAAAAGATGCTTTGAATTTGTAAAAAATAAAATAGGGCAGGTCTTTCCTCTTAAAGAACAATCCCCGCCCGTTCAATATTAATATTACTTGTTTGAAAAAGCCCGGGTGGCTGAGCTGAAAAATGTTTACGATACATCTGCTCACGCTTATACGTGCGTTATGAAACTCATGGATCATATTTTACATCCTCAGACTGGAGAATGGCCGGAAGCCATTTCCCAAACCGTATTATTTATCCATGAACATTATAGAGAACCGCTCGTTCTTGAGGATCTTATTGAAGTTACAAAATTATCTAAGTTTCATTTCATCCGCCAATTTCAGCAATGTACCAATGTAACTCCTATGAAATTTGTCACGAAAGTACGAATAGAAAAGGCTATGAAATTATTAAAAGAAACGGACCTTACGCTTGATGAAATCGCCGGTCATGTGGGATATGCGAACGGGAATTATTTTAGCAAAGTTTTTCGCTCCGTTGTCGGTGTTTCACCGGGAAAATACCGTCGGGGGAAGGAGTTTATACCTTTTGATCGGATCATCATGAATTGATCTATGATTTGATAATTTCCCGTATTCTTTTCCGTGCTCCTGATGAACCCATGTTCAATACAGTGTATTCGATCGCTATCCTTTTCCGGCATTCATGTTCAAATGAAAGGGAAATATTATAAAGTTCCCGTTCCTTTAGTTTGGCACTTCCTGCTTAAAAATTGTCATTTAATATTATAATAATCGCTCAGTTTATAGTAATTCTATTGTCCTAATAGTTTGGAAAATATAAAATCATATTAGAGTCGTTTTCTTTTTCGCTAATTAGCGGGATAGGAGTGACAGAACATTGAAAAAAATATATTCCAATCTACAGATCAGTACAAAATACCGAATCGCCTTCCTATCGACGGTATTCTTCTTCATTTTCGCCGCGGCGATTTCAGGATATGAATTTCAGCAAATTCGAACGAACATTGATTTAATCCGTCAACAAAATGAGAAACAGCAGATTATCGCGGAAATGAATGCCTTGTACAATTCTCGAGATGGGAAGGTTGCCGATTTTCTTTTAAACCGCTGGATTCAGTTTAAGGTTGAATATGATAAATTAACAGAACAATTTACGGGTCTGGTGGGTGAGCTTGAACCCCTGTTACAAACAGCGGAAGAGAAAGAATTGTTCGGTGAAATCGTAGCGAGTGATAAACAATACAATGATATTTTCAAAGAACGGATTTTTGAACAGTCGCAGAAAGGGAATATCGAAACGGCCGTTCGAGCTAGAGACGAATTAAGAAAAGTAAGCGCGGAGCTCTCGAAAGATTTAACCGAACTGACGAATATGGCCGAAGAAAATGTGAATATAGCTGTCCAGAATACGATAAAACATGCATTGAACGCCTTTTTAATCGTGGTCGTTAGCTTCCTCGTTGTGGCCACGACAGGAACGATATTGATGGAATTGATCAGCCGGAATATACGGAAAAACCTGCAAGAAGTCGTGTCGGTCGCTGATGAAATTGCCAGGGGAAACTTGACGGGTGAAAATCTCGAAGGGGATTGGCGGAAAGATGAGGTCGGTCAGCTCAGTCGTTCGATCAACACGATGAAGCAAAATTTAAGCTCCATCATAACACAGATCAGTACGATGTCCGGTCATGTTTATGCGAAAAGTAAGGAGATCTTTGAAAATGCCGATGAATTAAGAGCGGGAGGACAACAAATCGCTTCCACGATGGAGGAGTTATCAAGCGGTGCCGAAGAACAAGCGAACTCGGCTTCCCAACTCTCCGAGCAAATGCAGGATTACTTCCAGCGCATCGCCGATGTTGTGTATCAATCCGAAACTGTAAAAAACCTGGCGAAAACGATGGATTCCATGGCGGAAAAAGGTGCCGGCTACATGGACGAGTCCGTTCAAGATATGAACACGATCAACGAAAAAATCAATCGATCTTTAAATTTATTAAAAGGTCT
>CALKAK010000071.1 GCA_937983015.1 uncultured Bacillaceae bacterium
CAGTTAATCTTCCATCGGGAAAAGGGGTTACGTGAATAGTATATTTTCGTTCATTCTTTACCATACTTGTACTAAAACAAGATTGAGAGGGTAAAGATGAAGGGCGTTGAACGGATCTTGATCAAAATCGCGATCATCCAGGGATGTCTCTTTTTACTCGTACAGGTTTTTTTCCATCACTTCGACCTGTTTCCGGGCATAAAAGAAATCATGTTTTACGAAGGTGTGAATAATCAAAATCATGCGGAAATTATTGAAGCGATTCAATTACCGTAGCAGGGTACATATCCTGCTTTCTTTTGTGTTAAAATAAGGTAGTAATGGTAGAATTTATTTGAAAGAGGTCACTTGGTCTATGGTGAAAAAAAAGATTTCTATCGCGATTGATGGTCCGGCAGCCGCCGGCAAAAGCACCGTGGCTAAAATCGTCGCTCGAAAACTATCATACTTGTACATTGACACCGGTGCGATGTACCGTGCCTTAACGTGGAAAGCTTTACAAGAAAAGATTGCCGTTGAAGTCGAGGACAGTCTGTACCGTTTGCTATCTCTAACGGAAATGATAGTGAAACAGGGTGGAGGGGTAGAGAAAGTATTCGTTGACGGTGTCGATGTAACGGAAGAGATCCGTTTCCCTGAGGTATCTAAACATGTCTCCATTGTCGCCAAACATAAAAAGGTACGGGAGGAGATGGTCAAGCGGCAAAAGGAATTGGCTCGGACAGGAGGCGTGGTGATGGATGGCCGTGATATAGGAACCCATGTCCTTCCCGATGCAGAAGTGAAGATTTTCCTCAAGGCGAGCGTTGCAGAGCGGGCACGACGGCGCCATTATGAAAATTTAGCAAAAGGGATTCCCTCGAATTTGCAAGAAATCGAGCGCGAGATCGCCAAGCGGGATGAAATCGATTCGAATCGCAGTGTCGCTCCATTGAAAAAAGCTGACGATGCGATTGAAATCGATTCGACGAAATTGACCATCGAAGAAGTCGTCGACCGGATAATGGCGGTCGTGAAAGAGAGGGTCGAGTAACGGATGACTTTTTATTCCTTCGCGAAAGTGATCGTGACTTTGGTTTTAAAACCTTTTTACCGATTTGAAGTGATCGGCGAGGAAAATATCCCGGAAGAAGGACCGGTGATCCTTTGTTGTAATCATATTTCCATGATGGATCCGATCGCTTTAGGAATCACCTCGCCCCGACCGATTTCTTTTATGGCGAAAGAAGAGCTATTTAAAATTCCGATTTTAAAACAAATTATCAAGGCCTTATACGCCTTTCCGGTGAAACGGGGTAAAGGGGATCGGATGGCATTGAGAACCGGTTTGCAAATTTTAAGGGAAGGAAAGGTTTTCGGGATTTTCCCAGAAGGAACAAGGAGCAAAAGCGGGGAGCTCGGTAAAGGGCTTTCCGGGGTCGGTTTCTTCGCCTTGAAGACCGATGCCGCGGTCGTTCCTTGTGCGATCATCGGCCCATACAGATTGTTTCGCAAGATGCGCGTTGTTTACGGGAAGCCGATCGATATGCAGGATTTAAAAGAACGAAGAGCATCGGCGAAGGAAGCAACGGAAGTTATAATGACTCATATTCAGGAAATTTTGTTACAATATAAATAATGTATTGACAAACAGAATGAATTGTTAGAAGTTAGATAAAAGAGCAATTTTTTCTAATGATGCATTCTGTTGTCGTGAATAAGGAGGAAATACATATGCTAGAAAACAATCAAGAACACTTGCGAGAATTGAATAATACTGAAGGACAGGAGCCGAAAGTAGAAGAGCAGGAAACGAAACAAAAATCTGTAGTGGATGTGACCGGGGAAGGAGAAAAAACCGCTACAGAACAAGAAACCCCTGCCGAAGAAAAGTCAACTGTAGACGAGCAAGTTGACACAAGTGATACGGGAGAAAGATCTCCAGCTGAAGAAAATGTTGAAACAGCGGATGTTGCACCTGAGGCTTCATTTGCCGATGCAGAAGCAGCCGCTGAAACCACAACGGGAGAGGAATCACCGACAACGGAAGAGGCGATGCCGGAAGTAGATCCTCAAGATTTTCAAGTCGGGGATCTCGTCAAAGGAAAGGTTATCCGTGTTGAAGAAAAACAAGCGATCGTGGAAGTTGATGATAGCAAATTAGATGGCATCCTTCCGATCAGCGAAATTTCCCCCATGCATATCGATCGGGTATCGGATGTGTTAATGGAAGGCGAACGGTTGACATTGGAAGTCATCAAGGTTGAAGAAGATGCCCTCATTCTCTCCAAACGTCGGGTAACGGCCCGCCAGGCCTGGAAAAATTTAATGGAAAAATTTGCGGCGGGCGAGTATATCGAGGCGGAAGTTAAAGATCTTGTCAAGGGCGGTCTCGTTGTTGATGTTGGCGTTCGTGGTTTTGTCCCGGCATCACTGGTCGAAGACTATTTCGTCGAAGATTTCAGTAATTATAAAGGAAAAACGATGACCTTTAAAATCGTTGAAATTGAACCGGAAAATAATCGGTTGATCCTTTCCCATCGGGATGTTGTCCTAGAAGAAAAAGAAAAGAGGAAAAAGGAATTACTGGCTAACACGAAGGTAGGCGACATCCTCGAGGGAACGGTACAACGTATAACCGATTTTGGCGCCTTCGTTGATATCGGAGGAATCGACGGGCTCGTTCACATTTCTGAGCTAGCTCACGAGCATGTGGAACATCCATCCGATGTAGTCGCCGTTGGCGATACGGTTAAAGTAAAAGTGTTAAACGTTGATCCCGAGCGGGAACGCATTTCCCTCTCTATTAAAGAAACATTGCCCGGTCCATGGGAAAATATAAATGAAAAAATCAAAGAAGGATCCATCATCGAAGGAACCGTCAAACGACTCGTTTCCTTCGGCGCATTTGTGGAAGTTTTGCCAGGAGTTGAAGGACTCGTCCATATTTCGCAAATTTCCCATAAGCATATCGGGACACCGCAAGAAGTGTTGGAAGTTGGCCAAAAGGTCAATGTTAAAGTGTTAAGTGTAAATGAAAAAGAAAAACGTATCTCCCTATCGATTAAAGAAGCGGAAACTTCGGAAGAAGAACCCTATGAATTACCGCAAGAATCAAGCGGTTTCCAATTAGGTGAAGTCATCGGTGATCAATTGAAGAAATTTAAATAAGGGAATCCCTTGTTTTTGACCTGACGATACGGTTCAGGTCTTTTTTTGTTTTTTGACGATAAAGCTATTTTTGGATCGGTGTGGTTATGGTTTAGGGAATGTTTTTTCCTTGTTTTGTCCATAATGGATATGAAAGGGGTAAGACCGATTGGAAGGATTTTATTTTTATTGGATCAGTTGGTGTGCCTGGATTGTAACCACATTCATTCTTGATAAAAAAAACGCATTCCGCCTGCCGCTCGCAATCGTCCTGCTCGTGAGCATATCGCTATCCATGTATATGGTTGAGATCGGTCCGATCGAGGTCTCGCTAACCGGACTTTTTTTACTTTCGGTCTGCTATACGAGCTTTATTACCGTTCATCAAGGGAATTTATCTAATCTTGTTTTTCGCATTCTCACGCTTACCATATTCACAACGGCATTTTACTTATATGCGCTATATGACCCGTTCTGGGTCGTCGTCGATCTCGGTTTGATCCAGTCCGTTATTTTTACATGCCTTGCCTTATTCCTTTTTCGAGATTTTTACATCAGGATTACGGCGACTACCGCCGGCTTGATTCAAGGTGATGCCCTGTATAGCTTGATTTTGCATGATTTCTATCTCGATCATCCGGTTGCCTCTTTACTTTTCTTAGATCGCCTGGCCTTGACCCAGCTTGCGATTACTGGCTGGACCGGTCTTTTATACGTGCGTCATCTTTTCCAGAAAAATATATCCTGGAAAAAGGAGAAACCGATGTAAGATGAGCATTTATATTTATCCTGTTTTGTTCGGAATCACTTGTGGATTGATCGCAAGACTCATCATGCTACGAACGGATTATCGTCAATATCCCACCTATTTACATGGTAAAATCATCCATATTTCTTTAGGATTCATTGCGGCGGTCCTCGGAGCCGTATCGGTACCGGCTTTGATCGAGGAAAATATTACCGCAGTAACATTTTTGACCGTCGCCGCCTCTCAATTCCGGGAGGTGCGCAATATGGAACGGAATACGTTGAAGCAGATGGATGGTTTCGAACTCGTCTCCCGCGGGGATACATATATAGAGGGGATCGCCCTTGCCTTTGAAAGCAGAAATTATCTGGTGATTTTTACTTCGATTGTGACTACAATCGCCTTTATTTTTACAAATCTTTACATCAGTTTGGGCGCGATGGTTCTTTGCATCGTTATCGCCCGGGTATTGATGGACGGGGGGAAGATTAAGGACATTTGTGAGATAGAATATGTGAAACCACATTTCGAAGGTTCCGGTCTTTACATCGACAATATTTATATCATGAACATCGGCCTTGCAAAAAGGCGGGAAGACATCCTTCGTTATGGAATGGGGTTTATTTTGAAACCGAAAAACTTCAATGCGATGACGACGATTGCCAACCTCGGTCAACGTCAGGCGATTTTATATGATATTTCCACCTCTCTCGGGATTTTTCGTGACTCAGGGACGCCGGCTTTAACCCCCCTGGCAAAAAGAGATTTAAAGGACGGACGCGTTGCTATTTTTGTTTTACCACAACACCGGGATATCAAACGGGCGATCGAGATCATCGGCAACACACCCACATTGGAAAATGCGATTCGCTTACCGTCTGAACGAAAGAAACATGAGGAGGGGGATAGCGATGACAATGGAGAAAATGATCCTCGCCTGCCTCACGACGAATCCTCGTAAAGCTCCAGCGGGACTGGCGGTGTTTTATTGTGATTCAAAAGAGGAAATGGAGCAGATGGGAGCTGTATTAGAAGCGGTTCTCGACGGAATCGCCCATGCGATCCATGAAGAGATCACGATCATCGTCCGGCATTGAACGATCGATATTGTACAAATTCCAGGGAATTTGCTAAAATAACGGTGGTGTATTGAAATAATCGTGCTTTGGCCCTTCTGAAGAAGAAGGGTTTCTTTATTGATGCGTTTATTCTGTATCTGCCGAAATTAGCGTGAAGATTTGAGGTGTTGAACATGAATTTACCGGTTATTGCAATAGTCGGTCGCCCCAACGTGGGAAAATCGACAATCTTTAACCGAATCGTCGGTGAACGCCTTGCGATTGAGGAAGATACCCCCGGAGTGACTCGTGACCGTATTTACGGGAAAGGTGAGTGGCTAAATCGGGAATTTCATATTATCGATACCGGTGGACTTGATATGGGCGATGAACCGTTTTTAGAGCAAATTCGTGCGCAAGTTCAACTCGCCATCGATGAAGCGGATTGTATCATCATGTTAACGAGCGGTCGGGATGGAGTCACCCCGGGGGATTTGGAAGTGGCGAAAATCCTGTACCGGACGAACAAACCGGTCGTGCTAGGCGTGAATAAAATCGATAATCCTGAAATGCGGGAGCAAATTTTTGATTTTTATGAACTCGGTTTTGGCGATCCAATTCCGGTATCCGGTGCTCACGGTATCGGGATCGGTGATTTGCTCGATGCTTGTGTGAAACATTTCCCTCCGGAAGCAGCAAGCGAAGAAGAGGAAGATGCGATTCGTTTCTGTCTGATCGGCCGTCCGAATGTTGGGAAATCTTCCCTTGTTAACGCGATCCTAGGAGAAGAGCGGGTGATCGTCAGCGATATTGCCGGTACTACACGGGATGCGATTGACGCTCATTATACGTATGAAGGTCAAAAGTATGTTATCATTGATACAGCTGGAATACGGAAACGAGGAAAGGTATATGAAAAAACGGAAAAGTACGCCGTTCTCCGGGCTTTGCGGGCCATCGAGCGATCAGATGTGGTGCTTGTTGTCTTAAATGCTGAAGAAGACATCATTGAACAGGATAAACGAATCGCTGGTTATGCCCATGAAGCCGGGCGAGGAATAATCATCGTCGTTAATAAATGGGATGCGATTGAAAAAGACGATAAAACGATGCGGGAATTCGAACAAAAAATTCGTGATGAATTTCAATTTTTGGATTACGCACCGATCACGTTCGTTTCCGCGAAAACTAAAAAGCGGCTCCATACCTTATTACCCTTGATTAATATCGTCAGTGAAAATCATGCGATGCGCGTGCAAACCAATGTTTTGAATGATGTGATTATGGATGCGGTCGCCATGAATCCACCGCCGGCTCGAAAAGGAAAAAAATTGAAAATCTTTTATATGACACAAGTTTCGGTCAAACCACCGACTTTCGTCCTGTTCGTCAATGATCCGGAATTACTCCATTTTTCATATGAACGTTATTTAGAAAATCAAATCCGTGAAGCTTTCGGTTTCACCGGGACTCCGATTCGAATCATTCCCCGGGCACGGAAATAAGGAGGTTTCAATTATATGGAAAAAGAAAAAAGCGTAGTGATTTTAGGTGCGGGTAGCTGGGGAACGGCTCTATCGATCGTTCTTGCCGATAATGATGTAGAAGTGCGTTTATGGAGCAAAGACATCAAACAAGTGGAAGAAATCAATTCGACTCGGAAAAATGAATTTTATTTACCTGGAATCGTATTACCCGAAAAGGTAACCGCTTATCACGATATGAAAGAAGCCGTGAACGGTATAAAAACGATCGTCGTTGCGATTCCAACGAGCGGAATCCGGGAAGTGATGCGCCGATTACTAGATTGCCTGGAAGAACCGGTGACGATCGTTCATGTCAGCAAAGGTATTGAACCGGGCTCGTTAAAGCGGATTTCCGAGATGATCGAAGAAGAATTACCAAAAACGTTGATCGATGATCTCGTCGTCCTTTCCGGTCCATCCCATGCCGAGGAAGTAAGCTTGCGTCATCCAACGACGGTCGTGGCGGCTTCCAAAAATATCCGGGCGGCAGAACGCATCCAAGATCTTTTCATGAATTTGAATTTCCGCGTCTACACGAACCCGGATGTGGTCGGTGTGGAAATTGGCGGAGCATTGAAAAATATCATCGCCTTGGCTGCGGGAATCTCGGATGGAATCGGTTACGGTGATAACGCGAAAGCGGCGATCATGACCAGAGGGATCGCGGAGATCACGAGGCTGGCGGTGAAGATGGGAGCAAATCCCTTGACGCTGGCCGGATTAAGCGGTGTGGGTGACCTCATCGTAACGTGTACGAGTGTCCATTCCCGAAACTGGCGTACGGGACATGCGCTCGGTAGAGGGGAAAAATTAGAAGATATCTTAAAAAATATGGGGCAGACCGTTGAAGGTGTCAACACGACACGGGCCGCCTATGAACTTTCCAAAAAATATAACGTACCGATGCCGATTACCGAAACACTTTATCAAGTGCTGTTCGGCGATTTACAGGTGGAAGAGGCGGTACCGAAATTAATGGGGCGTTCGAAAACATTCGAGATTTATTAACTATGTCCGTCATCTAGCAAACGAATTTTTCCAGGAAACCTTGATAAATAGGCTTTAGAGGATACAGTATGTTTACAGGTAGCATAAAATGCAGTGAATAAAAAAAAGCCCCGGGGTATGGGTATTGAATCTCGAAAGTTGCCGGAAAGTGTTGTGTCCCCACTTTCCTGCAACTTTTTTTGTTTGAAAACAGAACCAAAAGATACCCGCGTTCCGTCAGCGACTTTTTTAAAAGGAATAAATTCTGATAGTTTTTTAGTTGTTATTTCAAATTAGTGCGGGGATCTTGAGAACATCTCCGCTTCTTTGATCGTGGCGATTCGTAATTCGTCTTATCATTATACACGTAAAACAATTTATGTTAGAATTAATAGTAACCCAATTTAGAAAAGTAGAAAATGTCGTGAATAAAGGAGCGGATCTTCGTGTCTCCGGGAATGGCGCGTATGTTAGTCACCTTCATCGCCATGGGGATGATGGTTTTATCCTTGTTTCTTATCTATTTGGGCCGTTATAAAATAAAAAATGCCTTTCGCTGGTTTTTTACCATCACCGCCTACATCTTTATGATCTTATCGGGACTTATCATCTTTGTTATCGTCTTTAGCGGACCGACAACTTATTAGCTTGCGAGGGAAACGCTATGGTATGTAGTCGACTAAGAGTATTTGTGATCGCTGGTTTGATTTTTTCTTTATTAACCGGTTGCGCAGAAAGAAATTCGCAAGCTGCACCGGTTGTCCCTAATGAACGAATGATTGCGCAAGTCCAGGCGGCGATCGATGCTTATTATCAAGATACGGGCGGTTTATTACCTATAAAAAATAGTGATGCGGATACGGATATTTATATGAAGTATAAAATCGATTTTAATAAACTCGTTCCCGATTATTTAATGCAAACACCACCAAACGCCTATGAAAAGGGCGGGATTTTCCAATATGTAATCATCAATCCAGAAACAGAACCGGAAGTAAAGGTCATCGATTTGCGCATTGCCGAAACGATCCGGACCATCCATCTCCGCTTGCGTTCTGTAAAATATCCGCCTTATAAACAGCAGATCGCAAAAAATGTTTTTACTTTGGATTACAAAAAGCTCGGATTTCCTGAAGATCCCGTTGTCATCAGCCCTTTTACCGGAAATAATTTGCCGATCGTGATTACCGGAGACGGGAGACTTGTCGTCGATTATGCTAGTGACCTATATCATCGTATACAGGAACATCCCGATCTCCCACTAGAAAAAGGAGCGGATATCCGCTGGATTTTAGTGGAAGATTCCGCTTTTGTTCCAGCGTATTCGGTACCATACACGATCGATGATCATAGGGAACCGGTTTTTCTATATGAACCGTGATTATCGGATGATCCGTTTGTAAAAATGAGAGAAAATGTCATAACCCCCCTCTCGCACAATATATTTTAGGAGAGGGGGGTTCTTTTATTTTCGAACGGGGATGAATGGGGAATTTTGCAAATAGTAGTCATAAGTTCAATGGACAACATCATAAACATATACTGTCGAACTGTAACGGAAATAAACCCCAGCAATTGTTGAACGGGAGGGAAACCTTTGGAGAAAGTCGATATTTTTAAAGATATTGCAGAAAGAACCGGTGGTGATATTTACATCGGCGTTGTAGGTGCGGTACGAACCGGGAAATCTACATTCATTAAAAAATTCATGGAACTGGTCGTGATACCGAATATCCCTAACGAAGCGGATCGGGTCCGGGCTCAAGATGAGTTACCGCAAAGTGCTGCAGGAAGAACGATCATGACGACCGAGCCGAAATTCGTGCCCAATCAGGCGGTCTTGGTAAAAGTAGATGAGGGCCTGGAAGTAAACGTTCGACTCGTAGATTGTGTCGGTTATACTGTTCCTGGTGCGAAGGGTTATGAAGATGAGGATGGACCGCGCATGATCAACACACCGTGGTATGAAGAGCCGATTCCGTTCCATGAAGCCGCCGAAATCGGTACTCGTAAAGTCATTCAAGATCATTCGACGATCGGTGTTGTTATTACAACAGATGGTACGATCGGCGAAATTCCGCGTGAAGATTTCATTGCTGCTGAAGAGCGGGTCGTCAATGAGTTGAAAGAAGTCGGCAAACCTTTTATTATGATCGTGAATTCGACGCGGCCGTATCATCGTGAAACACAGGAGTTACGTCAAGAATTAGAAGAAAAATATGATATTCCGGTTCTGGCGATCAGTGTAGAAAACATGCAAGAACAGGATGTATTGAATGTATTACGGGAAGCCTTATATGAATTCCCCGTTCTAGAAGTCAATGTGAATCTACCGAGCTGGGTCATGGTGTTGAAAGAGAACCACTGGCTGCGTGAGAGTTACCAGGAGGCTGTTAAAGAAACGGTTCAGGACATCAAGCGCCTGCGTGATGTCGACCGGGTTGTCCAAAACTTTACCCAATACGATTTTGTTGAAAAAGCCGCACTCGCTGGTATGGATATGGGGCAGGGGATCGCGGAAATCGATCTGCATGCCCCGGATGAGTTATACGATCAAGTATTGAAAGAAATCGTCGGTGTGGAAATCCGCGGAAAAGACCATTTGCTTGAACTGATGCAGGATTTTGCCCATGCTAAAAAAGAGTACGATCAAATCGCCGATGCCCTGGCGATGGTAAAACAGACGGGTTATGGAATCGCCGCCCCTTCCATCGAAGATATGACCCTCGATGAACCGGAGATCATCCGCCAAGGGTCCCGCTTCGGTGTCCGGTTAAAGGCGGTCGCTCCATCCATCCATATGATCAAGGTCGATGTGGAAAGCGAATTTTCACCGATTATCGGAACGGAAAAACAGAGTGAAGAACTCGTCCGTTACTTAATGCAGGATTTTGAGGAGGACCCGCTGGCGATCTGGAACTCAGACATATTCGGGCGGAATTTAAATTCCATCGTCCGGGAGGGAATTCAGGCGAAACTTGCTTTGATGCCTGAAAATGCTCGTTATAAATTGCAGGAGACATTAGAACGGATCATCAATGAAGGCTCTGGTGGACTGATCGCGATCATTTTATAACCTTGACTCCATAAAATGGGGTCTTTTCTTTTTGGTGAAAGTTTTTACTGCACTTTCGAAGTGTAAAAAAATCATAAAAGGGAAACACTGATTGGATAGAAGGAAACCTTTGTGATTTTTTGAAAGAACCTTGTAAAATCAACATTTTAACTTGCTCTTGGGGTATGAATGTGATACTCTTTTAACTGAATTGTTCTAGTTATTCTTTCCAGTAGAGGAAAAACTCAGAACAATACTTACTTTTTCTGGTAGAACATCGCTAACCTGTTCTGTGTTGGGAGGAGGTGAATGGTATGAACAAAACGGAATTGATCAATGCGGTTGCTGAAGCAACAGATCTTTCTAAAAAGGATGCAGGCAAAGCCGTTGATGCGGTATTTGATACGATTTTAAACGCCCTGGCAAAAGGGGAAAAGGTACAATTGATCGGTTTCGGGAACTTTGAAGTGCGTCATCGTGCGGCCCGGAAAGGACGTAATCCGCAAACTGGGGAGGAAATTGAAATCCCGGCAAGCAAAGTTCCGGCATTCAAACCGGGTAAAGCATTAAAGGAAGCTGTAAAATAATTACATAAAAAAACCGGGGGCAATTTTATTGCCCCCTTATTTTATTGGTATTTTTTGCAATTTTACAATTATCTTTTTTGCCCTTAATTCTCATCGTATGCTAAGATGTAAGAAGATAAATATAAATTGGTGAACAAAGATTTGACACATTGGGGAGTGCGAATCATGGAGAAATTTGATCGGAAGAAACTGGAGTATGCGGTTCAACTGATCATCGAAGCAATTGGAGAGGATCCGGAAAGAGAAGGATTACGCGACACTCCGCGCCGGGTTGCAGCCATGTATGAAGAAATGTTCAGTGCCATCGATAAAGACGTGGAGGATGAGCTCAACACGGTTTTTCATGAACATTACGATGATGTCGTCATCGTTAAAGATATACCGTTTTATTCCATGTGTGAACACCATCTCGTTCCTTTTTTCGGACATGCTCATATCGCCTATAAACCACGTAATGGGAAGGTAACCGGTTTGAGTAAATTGGCCCGTCTCGTCGATACGGCGGCAAAACGGCCCCAACTACAAGAACGGATGACGTACATGATCGTGGAAGCGATTATGGAACGCCTTGAGGCCGAGGGTGCGCTCGTCATGATTGAAGCTGAACATTTATGCATGGCGATGCGCGGCATCAAAAAACCTGGAACTAAAACGGTTACGGTGGCTGCGAAAGGTGTCTTCGCAACGGATAATAGTAGGAGAAACGAGCTGTTAGCGATGATGAGATGACGGATTGAAGGATTAGAGGAGGCGTCGTGATGGATCATTACGTTAGTAGTCATTACATCATTATCAAAGCATTGGAAAACGGCGTGAATGTAATCGGTTTAACGAGAGGTAGAGATACAAAATTTCACCATACGGAAAAACTCGACAAGGGAGAGGTTATGATCGCCCAATTCACGGAACATACATCGGCGATTAAAGTACGCGGTAAAGCTAAAATCATCTCCAGTATCGGGGAAGTCATCAGTCAGGATGAAGAGTAACCCAAGGCATTTTCGTTAATTTTTTGACGGTATCGAATTGTACGGGATTGAGGGTGATGAAGTGCTAGATACAGCGCGGACGATGCGTGAGATAAAAAAACGGATCCAGGAAGAACTGAACCATCCCTATTTACGTGAACAGCTCGAATTACCGGTGATCGAAGAAGAGAAACTGTTTTTATTATTATGTATGCTCAAAAATCAAAAGTTAACGAAAGAACAGATTGAATTATACGCAACTACGATCGCATTAATCCAGATAGCCCTTGATACCCACGATCGTGTAAAAAACGGTATTCAGTATAAAACCAATCAACGAATGCAGCTTACCGTTCTTGCCGGGGATTATTTTAGTAGCCTTTACTATCACACGCTGGCACGGGTGGAAAAGATCGACTTTATTAAAATGATGGCTGAGGCTATTCAGCTAGTAAATGAGAATAAAATGCTCATATACAATCGTGAAGTGAAAACTTTTGATGAATTCATGGAGTGCATGAAGTTTATCGTGACGACTGTTTATCGCAAAACAGCGGAATATTTCGCGGACTACTACTGGCAACAACTCGTCACCGAATGGCTGCATTTTCGTCATCTGCAAGAATACCGGCACTGGTACCGCGATTATTTATTAGAAAATCAAATTCCCGTATCTGGTGATAAGAAGATGGAACGGGTTCCGGCGGTAGAGAAAACTTTAAAGATCTACCTTGCAAAACTTGACGGTATAATCGCCAAGGAATTATCTGAAAATCCATATTTTAAAAAGTTACGGGAACTTTTCCGCGGATACCGTATGCACAACACTTTTTTTCAATAGTTTGCAAAATTCAAGGAGCGTTCATAATGGGACAGCCTAAGGAAGAACGGGTTTATCAAGTCTTTGAAAGAATTTCTCGTAAATACGATCGGATGAATTCGATCATTAGTTTTCGGCAACATATTCGCTGGCGGAAGGATGCGATGAGACGTTTAAATGTGAAAGAAGGTTCCAAATGTCTTGATGTTTGCTGTGGTACCGCTGACTGGACGATCGCTTTAAGTGAAGCGACCGGTCCGGAAGGGGAAGTGATCGGTCTCGATTTTAGCGAAAAGATGCTTGAGGTCGGTTGGGAAAAATTGCAAAAAAAGGGAATCACTAACGCCCGGCTCATTCACGGGAATGCCATGAACCTTCCATTTCCCGATCACACATTTGATTACGTAACGATCGGTTTCGGTTTACGAAATGTCCCGGATGCGGAACGGGTAATTCGCGAAATGTATCGGGTGCTAAAACCGGGCGGAGTCGTTGCCTGTCTAGATACGAGTCATCCTGTCGTCTTCGGTTTCAAACATTTGTACTATTTTTATTTTCGTTATATCATGCCGCTTTTAGGCAAGATCTTCGCGAAAAGTTTTGCTGAATACTCCTGGCTGCAAGAGTCAACGATGTCCTTTCCCGATGCGGAAACATTAGCGCGGCTCTTCACAGACAATGGTTTCTCACAAGTCTATTACAAACTTTACTTTGGTGGTGTCGCCGCCTTACACATCGGAAAAAAACAATAACAAGAGATTTAGGTGGACTTTATGAGCTTTATGACAGTTTATGAGACATTAGAAGACGATCTAGCGGTCATCGAAGAAAAAATCGAAGAGGTACTCATATCCTCATCACCGACTTTACAAAATTCTGCGGTTCATTATTTACGTTCTGGCGGGAAAAGACTCCGTCCGATGCTCGTTTTATTATGTGCAAAATATGGTGACGATCGGAAAACCGTGATAAAAAATGTGGCTTGTGCCCTGGAGTTGATTCATATGGCCTCGTTAATTCACGATGATGTAATCGATGATGCCGAAACGAGACGGGGCCGTATGACGGTGAAAGAAAAATGGGACAATAAAGTGGCGATGTACACCGGGGATTACATCTTAGCTAAATCGCTAGAACTACTCACTCAGCTGGAAGACCCCGAAGCGCATAAATTATTCGCACACACGATGGTACAATTGAGTATCGGCGAGATCGAGCAAATCCGTGACAAATATAATTTCAATCAACCGATCATCGCGTATTTTCGAAGGATCAAACGAAAAACGGCACTGCTTATCGCGGCATGCTGTAAGCTAGGGGCGATGGCAGCGGGGTGTGACCGAAATGTCGCGGAAACCTTATATCGGTTTGGCTATTATGCCGGGATGGCTTTCCAGATTACAGATGACATTCTTGATTTTGTCGCCACAGAAAAAACCTTAGGCAAACCAGCTGGCGAGGATTTATTACAAGGCAACATCACCTTACCCGTCTTCTTTGCTCTGCGAAATGAACAGCTTAAAAGACAGATCATGCAAGTTCACGGGCAAATGGAACGCCAGGAACTGGAAGAGGTTATCCGGGCAATAAAGGCAAGCGGTGCGATTAAACAAGCCTATGCCGTTTGTGAATATTATATTAAACGGGCAGAAGAGATGATCGATAAACTTCCGGCACACCCGGTTAATTCTTATTTACGAAAGATCTTACAGTTTATCGCCAAGCGCGATCATTAGAATACATCATGCAAATGTTTGCAAGTATAAAGATCCGGTGTTAAACTGTTTGTGTAATATGCTACGACAGAATTGAGGTGGGAGAAATGGAAAGAACGTTTATCATGGTAAAACCTGATGGGGTGCAACGAAATTTAATCGGTGAAATCGTATCGCGCTTTGAGAAAAAAGGTTACCAACTTGTTGCCGCCAAGCTCATGCAAGTCCCTCAAGATCTGGCGGAAAAACATTACGCCGAACATCGCGAAAAACCGTTCTTCCAGGAACTTGTTGACTTTATCACTTCCGGACCAGTCTTCGCCATGGTCTGGCAAGGAGAGGGTGTTATCGCGACCGCCCGGCAAATGATGGGGAAAACAAATCCCCAAGAAGCGTTGCCGGGAACGATCCGTGGGGATTTCGGATTGACGGTCGGGAAAAATGTCATTCACGGTTCTGATTCTCCGGAGAGTGCTGAACGGGAAATCGACTTGTGGTTTAACGAAGATGAGATCCTCGATTACAAAAAAACAGGGGATGAGTGGCTTTATTAATAGCCGTACATAATGTTTCGTAAGTGATAATTGACCCTGCCGTGTGTGCAGGGTTTCTTTCTTATAATAGTTCTGTGTGGAGGATGTTAGCGTGGATTATCAAGAGTTTATAAAAAATATTTATGCAAAAACAGGCATCGATCTATCCTTGTACAAAGAAACGCAGATGAAACGGCGGCTCACTTCTTTCTATCAAAAGTACGGATTTCGTTCTTTCGCTGAATTGCTACAAGCGCTGGATAAAGACCGTCATCTGTATGCCGCTTTTCTCGATCGGTTGACCATTAATGTATCTGAATTTTTTCGCAATCGGAATCGCTGGGAATTTTTACAAAAAAATATCCTGCCCGAACTCTTCGAGAAAAAACGCCATTTGAAAATCTGGAGCGCTGCGTGTTCAGAAGGGCAGGAGCCGTATACGATAGCGATGATCGTGAACGAACTCACTAACTTAAAGCGCGTCGAAATTCTCGCTACCGATATTGATGAGGTGGCATTAGAACGGGCAAAAAGGGGGATCTATCAAGAACGTTCCTTGCAAGAAGTGCCGCCAGCTTTTGTGAAAAAGTATTTTACAAAAACGAATGAGGGGTATGCCGTCAACGAAGAACTGAAAACTGCGGTCATGTTCAAAAAGCACAATTTATTGGGCGACCCTTATCCCCGCAATCTGGACCTGATCGTATGTCGTAACGTACTAATTTATTTTACCGAGGCAGCGAAAGATCAAATCTTTCGGCGTTTTAACGAATCGTTACAAATGGAAGGCATTTTATTTGTCGGAAGTACCGAACAAATTTTTTATCCCGCCCAGTACGGTTTTACCCAGGTTGATACATTTTTTTATAAAAAAACCAAAAATCTCACGAATCCGTATTAGAAACGTTCATAATTTATCCCGATTTTTCATAGCTTGTCATAAAACCGATGGAGGTGGTTTTATGACGTATATCATCGATCGGGTCCAGCTGAATGTTAATGGTGAATGGAAAAATACCTCTCTCCTTGTCGATCGGGAAAAAATTCTGGCCGTAAAACCTGAATTCAAACAGTATCGCTATATGAAGATGGTTGCCAACCCCTTTTATATGACACCGAGTTACGTATTTTATACGGACGGACTGCCCCGGATAAAATCAGGTAATGAATACAAAGATTTTTTCACCCGAAACTTTTTATGGAAAGGCTGTACTTTTTTAATCGTCGGTTTACGCTTCACAAAACTTTCACGACTTGACGATGTCGTTGAACAAGCCCGGAAATTTTTAAAAAAAAGCCCCCTCGATTATACATTTGCCTTGCAAGTTCCGGCGACGAGTTTATCGGTTTCGCTCGTGCGCAAAACGAAACGGTTGAAAATTCCCGCCTTAATCATAGAATTCAAAGATGTGGTTGAATTGGAGCGGATTCCCTGGGGATGGGTGCGGGAAACTTTATTCCCGTATAACAGTCCATTAATCCCGCTACCGGCCGATGATACGCAAGCCGACATGCTGTTGGCAGCCTGGGATATGATCGTCACCGAAGAAAAAATCCCCCATGTAAAACAAACATTACCGGAACACGAACCCGTGCCTCTCGAGGTATTGAAAAAAACAGGTATTTACCCGAAAAAAGGCTATTTACACCCGGGGGGTGAATTGAGTTATAATCTTTACTGGTTGAAACAGCACGAAACCGTGGATAAAGAAGAGGATGTGGACCATATCTTACAAGAAAACAATCTCGTTGTAACGGTGCATAAGGGGAAACTTGTCCGGGTATTACAAAAAATTTTTTACCGGGAAGCGTTTGGCGAGGAATTGCATATCAATCGCCCCGCTTTTTTTCAATAAATTTTGTCGGGTGAGGATGATGGATGATGAAACGAGTTGAACAATGTATCGCTGCTCTTCAACAGGGGAAATTAAACACGGCAAGAAGAATCATGAAGGCGATCAAAAATAAAGGGAGTGATCTGGAAAAATATAGCCTAGCGGAACAATTGCATTCCCTCGGTTTTTTAAACTTCGCAGAGACGCTTTATCAAGATTTACTAAAAAAATATCCGGAAGAAGGGGAACTACTTATCGCTTTAGCAGAAACTTACATTGATATGGATCGAACGGATGAAGCGCTCTTGCTTTTAGAAAAAATCACTCCCGACGATCCGGTTTATGTCCAGGCGTTGTTATTGCTGGCAGATTTATACCAATTACAAGGATTATATGAAGTCAGCGAGGAAAAATTAAAAGAAGCGGAAAAATTAGCCCCTGATGAAATCGTGATCATCTTTGCCCAAGCGGAACTGTACAATTCACTGGGAAGGTTCGCCGAGGCGATTTACAAGTACAAGCAGGTGTTGAAAGAAGCGAAAGAGTTCGCCGGCGTATCGATATATGAACGGCTAGCTGAATGTCATGCTGCAATGGGGGAATTCGAAGAAGCGATCCCTTATTATGAAAAAGCCCTTGATGAAAAGTTTGACGTTGATATACTTTTTGGCTTAGGATTTACCGCCTTCCAGGCGGGAATGTACGAAGTAGCGATTCAGCGCTTAACAGAAGTGAAGGAACTGGATCCGGATTATGAAAGTTGTTATTTGCCGCTTGCAGAATCGCTAGATAAGGAAATGGAATATGAAAAAGCGTTTGAGGTAGCCCGCGAAGGAACGGAAGTAAACCCGTTTAATAAAGAGCTCCACTTTTTTGCGGGCACGATGCTGATGAAATTGGGTAAGACTCAAGATGCAGAGGAATGGTTCAAAAAAGCTCTGGAGATCGATCCGGACTATATGGCGGCGATATTATCTTTGAGCAAACTATACATGGATGAAGAACGATATCATGATGTGATCGAACTAGTTGAACCATTGCTAAAGGAAGGTGAAGAAGACCCCCAACTGCTCTGGGATTATGCGGTCAGCTTACAGGAAGAGGAAATGTATTCGCAAGCATTAAATGCCTATCGGAGAGCATATAAATATTTTAAGAATAACGAAGGATTTTTACAAAATTATGGATTTTTCTTGCTTGAAGAAGGAATTCACGACGAATGCATCGAAGTTTTTAACAAACTACATCAGATGGACCCGACAAATATTGAGTATATCGATATATTGGAACGCCTTAAGGGGGATCTTGGATAAACCGTCTTTCATTTCAATAAAAAGGAGGGAGATCCGATGGCCACTCCTGTATCTGTGAACGAGAAGAAAGAGTTTATCCGCTGGTTTTTGAACAATTATCAGTTAAAACGTCGGGAATGTGTGTGGATTTTAAACTACTTGATGAGTCACGACAAGTTGATGGAAAAAGTTCATTTTGTTGAACGGGTGGAATATTGTCCAAGAGGTATGGTCATGTCGACGGTCTGTGTAGACGATGTACCTTTCCGGTTTTATAAAGGGTCAATCATGACGACGGATGCGGAAAAATCCTTTCATGATATCCGGCTTAATCGGGATCAGCCGATATTCATTCAGTTAAATTTCAAGGATCGCCATAAATCGTATCAATACGCCGCTGTATTGGAAACGAACCCTTACATGCCAGACATCTTGCAAATTAGTGAAGAAGAGCGGGAATTGGTGGACCGGTTTTTGGACCATTCACAAAAAACCTTTCAAATCGAAATGTTGAAACGAAAGATCGATGCGGCACTTGATCGAAATGATAAGGAAACGTTTATGACGTTAACGGAACAACTAAAAAAAATCGCGAGTGAACGCGGTGATTGATTGAATCCGTCCTGTAGACAGGACGTTTTTATTTTTTTGAAATTTTATGATTTTGCCCCAAAATGTTCACAAATTTGTCAATGAATGGACAATTAATGTGGTATGATAAGTTTGAATTTCGGAAATATTAAAAATAAAGAGTGGTGACGAACTTTCACTCATCGAAACAGCATCATTTTTCTTCGTATCTAGAATTACTTCCGAAAAATTAAACCAAGTTCTTTATGAAACGCCGGATTTTTCCGTCTTGATCATGTACTTGATAGAATAAGTTTCTTAAAGTGTTCTTTTATTACTTGAAAACTTTTCGTAAGAGGATGCGGGAAGACTTGTACCATAATTTTATAAACGATCGTTTTGTTCAAAAATTAATTAAATGCCGGGAATTACCAATAAATGTAAATATAGACAGATGATTTGAATTTTCTTAAAAATATTCTTATAATTTCTATTAACCTATTAATTACGATAATTAATTATTGACCTATAATTAAGAATGATATATCATGAAAATGTCTCAATGCTTGGGTTACGAACAGGGGGGGAGAAAATGAAGGAGAATCGACATGAAGAAATGCAAAACAAGGAATTGGTGGAAAAGGAAGACAAACAAAAAATCACCCGACGACAATTTTTAAGTTACACGATCATGGGAGTCAGTGGCTTCATGGCAGCGGCAACACTCATGCCGATGTTGCGTTTCGCCGTCGATCCCGTATTAAAGACGAGTGCTGCCGGTGATATGATCGCGACGGGAATAAAAGAAAGCGATATCACCTCTGAACCGCAGCGGGTAACTTTTGCTTTTAAACAGGAAGACGGGTGGTATACATCGGAAGTCTCGCAGACCGCCTGGGTGTATAGGGATGATAATGGCGAAATCGTTGCCCTATCTCCGGTCTGTAAACATTTAGGCTGCAATGTGGACTGGAATACGAATCCGAATGAACCGAACCGTTTTTTCTGCCCCTGCCACGATGGTCTTTACGAGAAGGATGGTACCAACGTGCCGGGTACACCACCACGGGGTCCACTGGATCGCTATGATTACGAGATTAAAGATGGCATCCTTTATTTGAGTATGCGCCCGAAACCGGTAGGAGGTGTCTGATTCGTGCTCAATAAGCTTTACGACTGGATTGATGAACGGGTTGATATCACTCCTTTATGGCGGGATCTTGCTGATCATGAAGTGCCAGAACACGTTAATCCAGCGCATCATTTTTCAGCTTTTGTTTATTGTTTTGGCGGTTTGACGTTCTTTGTCGTCGTCATCCAGGTCTTATCCGGGATGTTCCTGGCGATGTATTACGTTCCGGATATCGAACGGGCCTGGGACTCGATTTACCATTTGCAGTATAATGTGGCCTACGGAAAAATTGTCCGCGGGATGCACCACTGGGGAGCCAGTGTTGCGATTGTCATGATGTTTTTACATACATTGCGGGTCTTTTTCCAGGGTGCATACAAAAAACCCCGGGAGTTAAACTGGATCGTGGGTGTGATGATCTTTCTAACCATGCTCGCTCTCGGTTTGACCGGTTATCTATTACCCTGGGATATGAAGGCGCTTTTTGCGACGAATGTCACACTCAATATCATTGAATCCGTGCCACTCATCGGTGAACCGTTACGTACCTTGCTTGCAGGTGATAGTGTCATCACCGGGGCACAAACGTTAACACGCTTTTTTGCCATTCACGTATTTTTCCTGCCAGCACTTTTATTTTTATTGATCGGTATTCATTTCTTCTTAATTCGTCGGCAAGGTATATCCGGTCCTCTATGATTCCACGGATTTTAATAGTGCGATGAGAAAAAGGAGGGGACATTTTGAAAAGGGGAAAAGGGATGAAATTTGTTGGCGATTCGCGCATACCGGCGACGAATCGCAAACCAAATATACCGAAAGACTACTCCGAGTTTCCCGGAAAAACAGAATATTTCTATCCTGATTTTCTGTTAAAAGAATGGCTCGTGGGAGCGGTTTTTCTCGTAGGTTTTCTATGCTTGACGATTGTCGGTGAACCACCGTTGGAAAGGGAAGCGGATCCGACGGATTCATCGTATATCCCGATGCCCGACTGGTATTTCTTGTTCCTCTATCAGCTTTTAAAGTATAGCTACGCTTCGGGGGATTACAACTTGATCGGCGTGCTCGTGATCCCGGGTCTTGCGGTAACGGCATTGATGCTTGCGCCATTTATCGATCGTGGACCGAAACGTCGCCCGAAGGATCGGCCGATCGCAACGGGTTTTATGTTACTCGCCGTCGCCGCCATCTTCTATTTAACCTGGGAAGCTGTCGTCACCCACGATTGGGAAACGGCAAAGCAACAGGGGTTAATCTCCGAAGCAGCAACGGAAGACATCGAGATCGATACAACCCATCCGGGTTATGCGGTTTATCAGGCTCAGAGTTGTATCGGCTGCCATGGTACTAATCTAGAAGGAAGCGGTTCGAATCCGCCACTTATCGGTACAGAAAAAAGTAAGGAAGAGATCATGGATATCGCCGTTAACGGAATCGGTTCCATGCCAGCAGGTCTTTTCACAGGATCGGAGGAAGAACTGGAACAGCTAGCCGAGTTCATCAGTAGTATTGAAAAGTAGTTATTTATCCTGGGGCAGTACGGCAGATCTCGCCGTCCTGCCTTTCGTTTTTCTTATAGAAAGGCATTCGTCATTTGATAGCCTTGGATTTCGGCTACAAATATTGTTGATGCACGGATGTTCATAACAGAACGTGCGTGCGATTCTTATTTCCTTTTATTCACGTTTTTTGCTATGCTAGAGAAAAAAGAACATGAGGTGGAACATTGAATCTCCTATACTATTTACTTTCAAGACGGGAGTTTTTAATCGTTCTTTTACTGGTCAATATCGCGGGAACGATTTACGGTTATTTTTGGTACATCCCCCAATTGCGCCAGACACCCACTCATTTTTTGCCCTTTGTTCCCGACAGTCCGACGGCGAGCCTGTTTTTTGTTTTCGTTCTTGTCGCTTTTCTATGGCAAAGAAATTGGCCCTATCTGGAAGCGCTGGCGCTCGTCACCCTATTTAAGTACGGGATTTGGGCGGTGGTGATGAATCTGTTAACGCTGTGCGTACTGGGTTATTTACCGCCGAGCGGTTATATGTTAATAGCTTCCCACTTTGCGATGGCTCTCCAGGGTGTACTGTACGCCCCGTTTTATCGAATAAACTGGCGCCATCTGATTTTTGCGGGTGTTTGGACTTTGCATAATGATGTGATCGATTATGTTTTTCTGATGTACCCGCGCTATCCAGCGTTGGATCAATATGTACCGCAAATTGGTTATTTCACCTTTTGGTTAAGCGTGCTTTCTTTGACAATCGCGTATTTCTTGTGTTTAAGTAAAAACAGCAAGAAAAGAAGTTTGTATGTAAAAGAGGTCTAACCCGGTCCACTCCCTCATACCCTTTAATAGGGAGGGACAAGTATGAGACGCGGTATAATTCTTCTAATCGCTATGATTTTATTTTTTATAGCGGATCAAAGTGGGCTGGCCAGATCAGAAAACATGCAGTATCTCGAACGTCTTAGTGGTGATGCTCTCCAACTGGCAAAACTGGGGCGCGTGGAGGATGTCCGTCGAATAATCGCGCAAATCGGCGTTCATCTCGAGCGGGAAAAAAACGTTCAACTTTCGACGGATGAATGGCGGATCCTGGTTCTTTCCTACGATGGAGTAAAAAAGCTGGTGAATGAAGACGAGGTGGATCACGATTTGTTGCTCAGTGAGATAACAAAATTTCGCCTCGTCGTCGATGCGATTGCCACCGATTATCAACCATTATGGCTCGATATGGAAAGAACGGTAGTCGGTACCGTCGATGAAGCGATTGAAGCTTTCCGTGCTGGTGATAAAGAAGTATTCCGCAACCGAATGGACGCTTTTTTCCAAACTTATGAGTTGCTTTATCCGAGTTTAGTCATAGATGTACCGCTGGAAAAAATGCAGCGGGTCGATAGTTATGTTCAATATGTTAAAATGAATATAGAGGCCCTGCAGCCGAGCGATCGGGCTTCTTTAGAATTGGCAGCATTACAGGAAGAAGTCCGCTCTCTTTTTGAAGATACTGAAGAAGATGAAGCGGACCCTTCTTTGTGGTGGGTGATTTTCACAACCGGTGGAATCATCGTTTCCACTTTATCGTATGTTGGATACCGGAAATATCGCGGGGAAAGGGAGAAAAAAAGGCGGTACGATCGAAGTCATAAATATTGACGGATTGGATAAACTTTACTATTATTTACTCGATAAAGAATCTTTCTTAGCTAGGAGGGGATTGAATGCTACTGTATTTTTTGTTAATTCTCGTGATTCCTTTGCTCGCGAGCGGCTTAGTACAGAGCACCTACAGGAAATATAAGAATTATGCCGCATCGAGCGGGTTGACCGGTTATGAAGTTGCAAGAAAAATTCTTGATGCTAATGGTCTCTATGACGTGAATATAGAAGAAGTCCATGGGGTTTTAAGTGACCACTACGATCCTCACACGAAAACGGTCCGTCTATCATCGGATAATTTCCATGGGCGTTCACTATCCGCCGTTGCCGTAGCTGCTCATGAAGTCGGTCATGCCCTTCAAGATCAACAGGATTATGCGTTCTTACGTCTGCGTTCCAGTCTTGTCCCGGTCGCAAGCTTCGGTTCACAAGCAGCGTATATTTTGATCCTCATCGGTTTGATTTTCCGAATGACCAATCTTGCCCTTCTGGGGATTATTTTCATGGCTTTTGCCGTTGCCTTTCATATCGTTACGTTGCCCGTTGAATTCAATGCTTCAAGCCGGGCGATGACCCAGGTCGTTCAGCTAGGGATCATTGGACCACAAGAAGCAGGCGGAGCAAAAAAGGTGTTAGGAGCAGCAGCCTTCACTTATGTGGCAGCTGCACTCGTTGCCTTGCTGGAACTCTTGCGTTTTATTATGATTTTTGCCGGCCAGGATGATTAAAAAACGGCTTTCTGATCAAGTGCGATCAGAAAAGCCGTTTTTTTATTTTGCCGAAGAAAAGTAAATGATTTTTATACTTAATGTGCTGCTTGCTATTTATTGAATCAACGGTTTTTTGTTTTCGTCTAAAGTGAATCCTTCACCTAACACCTCATGAACGTACGTAATCGAAACGAAGGCTTCCGGATCGATTTCATCGATCAAATTTTTCAATTCGTTGATTTGGCGTTTCGGGACGACACAGTATAGAACTTTTTTCTTCTCACGGGAATAAAATCCCATTCCTTGAAAAATGGTGACCCCCCGATTCATTTGCTTGGTAATTTTTGCGCCAATTTCCTTATACTTGTCTGATACGATGAAAGCTCCCCTGGCCTCATAAGCACCTTCCTGAATAAAATCAATGATTTTCGAGGCGATAAAGACCGAAACTAGAGTATAGATCGCCTGTCTGACGGTTAAATAGGTGAGTAGTGAAACCGTGATTACGATCGCATCGAAAGCGAGCATAGCCCGTCCCATCGGCCAACCGGCATAATGATGGAGAAGCCGGGTGATGATATCGGAACCGCCGGTTGTCCCTCCTGCACGGAAAATGATTCCGAGCCCGGTACCAACAAAAAGACCTGCCAGCAAACTTGCCAGAATGAGATCTTCTTCTAAATCGATCATCAGGGGATATTGTTGAAAAACTTCTAGAAATAAAGAAACGGCAATAGTACCGAATATGGTATAAATAAAAGTGGGCCGGGTAAAAAACTTCCAACCGGCGATAAATACGGGAATATTTAAAATGATATTAGTGACGGCAGGATTCCAACCAAATAAAAAATAGAGTAATAAAGTGATTCCGGTAAAACCACCTTCAGCGAGATTGTATTGCATATTAAAATGGACAAGCCCGAAAGAGAAAATGGCGGCACCGATAAAAATTTTAACGAAGCTAGAGAAGTTCATCCGAACTGGCATAAACATCCATCCTTTATAATGTATGTGAAATGATTTCCGAGGACCCAACTTATTATACTGAACAACCAAGGGTTTCGCAAATGGTTCCGGATATTCATGGTGATGAAACAAATGAACTCCTTTCATAATGCCTGTGAAAATATGCTACAAAAAGAATGGAAAAAGATTCCTCAATCAAGTAACATAAGAAACAGGACGTATTTCTTCCGTTTCGTATAAGGAAAACAGCCGCTTTTCATCGAGGTGATAAGAAATGCGCGAAAAAACGATGGCCGAGCTTCAGCGAGAAGTAGATGCGTACATATCCCAGTTCAAGGAGGGGTATTTTAGTCCGCTCGCTTTAGTTGCACGTTTAGCGGAAGAACTCGGTGAACTCGCGAGGGAAATTAACCATCATTTTGGTGAAAAACCGAAAAAGACTACGGAACCCGAAAAAACCATTGAAGAGGAAATCGGCGATTTATTGTTCGTATTAATCTGTCTGGCAAACTCCCTCGATATCGATTTAACCGAAGCCCACGACTTTGTGATGGAAAAGTTCCGTACCCGAGACCGCGATCGCTGGACAAGAATAGAGGTGGAAGATGGCAATGAGTGAAACGATTAAAATCGTAATCGCCGGTCCGAGAGGAAAGATGGGATCGGAGGCGGTGAAAATGGTTACCGCAAGAGAAGGCTTTTCTCTCGTCGGTGTCATAGATGTGGAAAATGATGGGAAAACTTTACATGAGGTAGACACACGATTCACCGGTGTCCATTGCCCTGTTTTTACTGATATAGAGCGGTGCCTTACGGAAACAAGACCGGATTGTCTTGTCGATTTTACGGTTGCTGATGCCGGCTTTATTCACGCCCGTACCGCTTTAGAACATGGGGTAAGACCGGTCGTCGGTACGACAGGTTTTTCTGAAGCACAGTTAAAAGAACTGGAACAACTTGCTAATGATAGCAAGATCGGTTGCATTATCGCACCGAATTTTGCGCTCGGTGCTGTTTTGATGATGAAATTTTCGCAAATGGCGGCAAAATATTTTTCTGATGTGGAAATTATCGAACTGCATCATGATGAAAAACGGGATGCCCCGAGCGGCACGGCCGTTAAAACCGCGGAAATGATCGCTAATGTACGTGAGGAGAAAAAACAGGGGCACCCGGACGAGTGGGAAAAAATCCCCGGCTCTCGCGGTGGAGATTATTCCGGCATGCGAATCCACAGTGTACGCTTACCCGGACTGATCGCCCATCAGGAAGTCATCTTCGGTTCCAGAGGAGAAACGCTGACCATTCGTCATGATTCTTATGACCGTGTCTCTTTTATGACCGGTTTAAAACTATCCATCGAAAGTGTCATGACACTCGATCGTTTCGTCTACGGTCTTGAAAATCTATTATTTTAACGAGCACATGTATACGGAAGGAGACTTTTCCCATGAATATAGCTTTAATTGCCCATGATCGTAAAAAAGATGATATCGTTCGCTTTGCCCTGGCCTATAAAGAAATATTGGCCAAACATGATCTTTACGCAACGGGTACCACCGGGAAAAAAATTCAAGAGGCTACCGGTTTATCCGTTCACCGTTTCCAGTCCGGCCCCCTTGGCGGGGATCAAGAAATCGGTGCGATGATCGCTAAAAACGAAATGGATATCGTGATCTTCTTTCGTGACCCCTTAACGGCACAACCACACGAACCAGATATTTCCGCCCTCATGCGGCTTTGCGATGTCTACAACGTGCCTCTTGCCACGAACATGGGAACGGCGGAAGTACTGATTCGTGGTCTTGAACGTGGAGATATTAACTGGCGCACGGTATTGCGCGGAAATAAACTAGAATTCAATCTTTACAAAGATATGAAATAGTGATGTTTCAAGGCAATCGGAAATCCGATTGCTTTCTTTACTGACCTTGCAATAGTTAAAGTGCCTTCCACTTTAAAAAGTCGGTTTTGTAAAACCAGATTCCAAGGTAGAAAGGGGGAAGTATCATGCATCAGGTCTTTCTGAAAGCTGTACCGATCTTGGAGAAAATTGAAAAAGCCGGGTATGAAGCCTATTTCGTCGGTGGCTCTGTTCGGGATTATTTATTAGGGAAAGACATCGATGACGTGGATATTGCAACGAGTGCCTTACCGGAAGAAGTGAAAGCGATATTTCCGAAAACCGTTGATGTCGGTATTGAACACGGGACGATTCTCGTTTTATATAAAGGCACTGCATATGAAGTAACCACATTTCGAACTGACGGAGAATATAAAGATTTCCGGCACCCGGAGCGAGTGACCTTTATCCGCTCTCTGCACGAAGACCTAAAGAGACGGGATTTTACCATGAATGCCATCGCCATGGACAAAACGGGGAAAATCATTGATCCCTTTAACGGGAAACAAGATTTAACCGATAAGCGAATTCGTACCGTTGGTAAAGCGGAGGAGCGGTTTCAGGAAGATGCCTTGCGAATCATGCGAGGAGTACGGTTTGTAAGTCAACTCGGTTTTGAAATGGAAGAGGCAACGTATCGGGCGCTAGAAGAATACGCACCGTTATTGAGCCATATTGCAGTAGAACGGATTTATGCGGAGTTTAGCAAGCTTTTAGAAGGAGAGTTTCTGAGCAAGGCCTTAACCCTGCTGGTGGATGCCAGGATCCATCATTATTTGCCGGAACTTGCTGAATATGAAAAGGAAATAAAAAAAGTCGCTGAACTTTGTGAGGCGACTCGCCTGGGCGAAGAAGAACTGTGGGCATTGCTACTCTATTTATGCAATCCTAAAAATGATGAAAAATTTTTGCGTGCCTGGAAAATGCCGGTTAAAAAAATCCGCGAAATCCGTGATATTAAGGCGGCCGTCTTGCGGCGCGAAAAAGAAGACTGGTCCGAGGAAATGCTTTATCGAACGGGGCTTAAAATCGCTATACAAGCGGAGAAAGTATATCGGACATTAAAACGAATACCCTTTAGTGGTTTTCCCCAAAAACTTGAGGCCCTTTATGAAAGTTTAGCCATCCACAATCGAAAAGAGCTGGCGATCACAGGATACGATCTCATGCAGTGGTACAACAAAAAAAGCGGCCCCTGGATTAAAGAGATGCTGGAAAACATTGAACGGGCAGTATTAAATCGTGAGGTGGAAAACGACAAGGCCCGGATTAAGGAGTGGCTTCAACCATGACGATAAACCGGGCAGCCATCGAGCAATTGCTACTCGAGCACGGCTGGGTTGCAAAATATCGATTAGAACAAAACATCTTTTCACAAATCATAAAAGAGCTTAGGAAAGACGGGTACGTAATTGAAGAAAAACCTGATCGTTATCAGCTAATCGCGATTCCGGATCAGCTCCGTTCCCGCGAATTTACCCGCGAACTTGTAACGGAAAAAATTGGGCAGGATGTTTTCTTCTACGATGAAGTAACTTCTACCCAGGATATTGCGAAAAAAATGATTACCCATGGCATTGCGACAGAAGGGATGTTAATCGTCAGTAAACGGCAAACAAAAGGGAGAGGGCGCTTAAAACGTGAATGGCATTCAGAAGAGGCTAAAGGAATTTGGGCAAGTTTAATCGTTTTTCCTGATGTTGCCCCGCAGAAACTCCCGCTTTTCACATTATTAACGGCAGTCGCCATCTCCAGGACTCTTGAAGGAACGACGGGCATTTCCCCCGAGATTAAATGGCCAAATGATCTACTAGTCGGTGGAAAAAAACTCTGTGGTATTCTGACGGAACTCGTCAATTTGCCCGGGCAATTGCCGGCTCTTATTATTGGGTTCGGAATCAATGTCAGTCAAAGACAGGAAGATTTTCCCTCCGAATTAGTGGAAAAAGCGACATCTTTATTTATCATTACGAAAAAGGAATGGGATCATTTGGCATTGCTTCGTTCGTTTTGCGCCCAGTTTGAAAAACAGTATCACGTTTATAAAACGGAAGGTTTTGCCCCGATCAAATCATTATGGGAACAATATTGTGTATCGCTCGGGAAAACGATCACTGCGAAAACCGTAACCGGTGATTTTACGGGGGAGGCGCTAGGGATCGACCACGAGGGAGCTTTGCTTCTTAAACTGAACGATGGCCATATTAAACGAATTTATTCAGCGGATATTGAGATATGATCAGTCGTGATTTTTATAGATTATAATAAATATCACATGAATCAAGTAAATGTTTGAGTGGAAGCAATACGAGGTGTCTTCTTTGAAAAAATTTGTCGTTGTCGATCTTGAAACAACAGGAAATTCTCCAAAAAAAGGGGACCGGATCATTCAGTTCGCAGCGGTCTCCATTGTTGGTGGTAAGATCACGAATACATACTCAACATATATTGATCCGGAAATTCCGATCCCGTCGTTTATTACCGAATTAACCGGGATTACCGACGAAGATGTGGCTCAAGCACCGATTTTCTATGAGGTGGCGGAAGAGATCTTTCGATTGTTGGACGGTCATATTTTCGTTGCCCATAACGCTCATTTTGACTGGAATTTTTTACAAGAAGAATTTCACATGAACGGTTTTCCTAATGCCAGATGTCGATTAATCGATACGGTGGAGATGACACGTATTCTCATGCCAACCATGGAAAGTTATCGACTAACCGATATCGCGGAATATGCCGGTCTAGAACATGACCGTCCCCATCAAGCGGATAGCGATGCACTTGTCACCGCCCGCTGGTTTCTTACTTTATTAGATAAAGCGGCTTCTCTCCCTTATCAAACATTACAACAGTTACAACGCCTGGCAAAAGGTTTGAAAACGGATCTTTCCCTGGTCTTTCGGGAACTGATTTTACAAAAAACCGCCGAAGATGATGATCTAGCGGAAGAGTGGACGAAGTATAAGAACCTGGTGATTCGAAAATTTCCTGATCAGGATGAAAATGAAACTCTTGAAGATGGGAAGCGTTCTCCAGTATTCGTAATGGATCAATTCATCAATGGCGGCTCTTACGAAAACGATCTTGCGGAAATGGTCGAGCATGTTTATAGCATCTTGAACCAGAATGAATTCTCCTTGATCGAAGTCGATCCCCTTCTAGATAAAACGGCGGGTTATCTGATTCCAGCGATGATGTTTTCCAAACAAAAACAAAAGACGGTCGTCATATCCACACACACAACCGCACGTCAGGAGGCTTTAGTGGAAAAGGAAATACCGGAGATCGAACGTCGCCTGGAATTACCGGTGAAAGCCTGCCTATTGAAAGGAAAAGGGCATTATCTCGATCTACAAAAATTTAACGCGATCCTCATGGAAGAGGAAGAACATTATGATGAAACGTTGGCAAAAATGCAAATTCTTGTCTGGTTACTTGAGACGACAACCGGTGATAAAAGTGAATTAAATCTGTCTAGTGGCGGCGAATTGTTCTGGAAAAGGATCAATGCTTTATCGGCAAGACGTAGCGAGAAACTCCAGGACCGTATCGATTTTTATGAGCGTGCACTTTTAAAAGCGCGGAATGCCCATATCATCGTGACCAATCACCATTTTTTAATGTATCATCTTACGAGCGATGAAAATGTATTGCCGGATTTCGATCATTTGATCATCGATGAGGCACACCAATTCGAACGGGATGTGGCCCGTTATTTCGGCCATTCGCTCGGTTTCCAACAAATAAAATTTCTCCTCGGAAGAATCGGGAACCGGGGACAACCGCGTCTATTGCAACAATTGGTCACCATGAATAAAAGACATCAGCTGCCATTTCCGATCACGAGTGAAGAACTAGAAAAAGGAATACAGGAGTTCTCGGACAAAATCGATGAATTTTTCCAGCTCGCTTACTCCTTCATGCAACGTACCGGGAAAAATAACCTCCTTTGCAACTTTACAACGATTCCCGAACTTGGTTACGGTTGGGAACGATTATATGCAGCGTTTCAGCACTTATTCCGCGCTCTCGAAACGATTCATTGGCACATTGAAGAGATTTTCCCGTCTTTATCCGTAAAAGAGCGGATGCTCACCGATGACCTCGCTCTAATTGTTGAGGAATTACGAAAGATCGAACAATTGCATGAGGATCTTATGGACAAACAGTCCAGCCGCATCGTTTGGATCGAAAGTAATGGTCAGTCCCTCGCTTCCGCACGTCTTTTTAGTGAACCGGTCTTTATCGGGAACGATCTAAAGGATATCGTTTATTACCGGTTAAAAAGCGTCGTTTTCGTTTCGAACACGCTGACGATCGATCGGTCCTTCACCTTCGTTCGTAACGAGTTAGGTCTGGATGAATTTCCCGTTGTAACAAAACAATTTTTCTCCAGGAGTGAACCGGAAAAGGCAAAAGTTTATAATATGGTCGATGTACCGGATATCAAGGGAGTAACGGAGGAAGATTTTATACAAGAAATCGCCAAATACATTACGACGATCGCTGAAGCGGTGAAGGGACGCCTTCTCGTTTTGTTCCCCTCTCGGGAGATGGTGCAAAAAACGTTTCAGGAAATCAGGAAAAGTCCCGCTTTAGACGATTATGTATTATTGGCTCAGGGGGTCACAGCGGGGAGTCCACGGCGTTTGTTAAAACAATTCACCCGCTTTCAAAAAGTCATGTTATTCGGTGCCAATGTTTTCTGGGACGGTCTCGATTTCACCGATATACACCTTGATGCGCTCATAGTCGTACGCCTTCCTTTCATGCCACCCGATCACCCGGTTCACCGTGGGAAAACCGCACGGCTCAAGAGAATGGGGAAAAACCCCTTTTACAATTATTCTTTACCGGTAGCCGTTTTACGTTTTAAACAAGGGTTCAATCATCTCCTAACCGGCGATCCGAAAAAGCGGTTATTTATCATTTTAGACCCACGTGTTCATACGAAAGCTTACGGACGCTACTTTCTCGATTCAATCCCGTTAAGGGAAGTGGGCAATTTGACATTACCAGAACTTTATTTTTCATTGAAAAAAGAAAAAAATTAACGAAGTCCTTATAAACGCGACAAGCTTTTCTTGATATAATACTGGTTAAGGTCGAGAAATCTGACTTGGTAAGAAAGCTGGGGAAGAATTTTATGAAAAGAAAACTCTTATTCGCTACAATCTCGCTAATATTTTTGACAATTGCAACCATTATATATCTTTATGTTAGAGGGACCGCACCCCTGGAAGAAAAATATCAGGAAGCCCTCGTGCGGGCGCAAGATGTCGTGCGATTTTCTTCGGTAGAACATATTGACTGGTTTCATTATGAGGAAGCCTATACGATTATTGAAGGGCGCGATCATGAGGGGACGAGAATCATCGTCTGGGTACCTGAAAACAAAGAAGGAGAATTAACAGCTGTCAAAGCTAGCGATGGCTTAAGTAAGGAGGACGCACTCGCTTTATTGCAAACTGGCCTACCGGATCTAGCGGCAGAAAGCCGGCCCCGGGAGATTCTGTCGATCAAATACGGGATGATTGATAAAAATCCGGTTTTTGAAATTACCTATCTCGATCAACGGAATCGGTACAGTATTTTATATTTAGATTTTTATGCTGGTGAATGGTTTAAAGTCTACAATTTATAATTCTGGAAAGGATGGAGGAAGTTTCATGGAACTTGCCAAACGAGTGACGACATTAACCCCATCGGCTACCCTGGCTATTACGGCGAAGGCGAAAGAAATGAAAGCACGTGGTATCGATGTGATCAGTCTCGGTGCGGGAGAACCGGATTTTAACACTCCCGCTCAGATTATCGATGCATCTTATGAGGCGATGAAAAAAGGGAAAACCGGTTATACACCTTCTAGCGGCTTGCCGGATTTAAAAGAGGTCATTATTGACAAATTGGCTCGTGATCAGCAATTAACGTATCGTCCAGAAGAAATCATCGTCACAAGCGGCTCCAAACAGGCCTTATATTTAATCTTTCAAACACTTATCGATCCCGGTGATGAAGTGATCATCCCCGCACCTTATTGGGTCAGCTACCCGGAGCAGGTAAAACTTGCCGGGGGACAACCGGTAATTGTTGAAGGGAAAGAAGCGAATTCGTTTAAAATCACCGCAGAACAACTAGAAAAGGCGATCACTGAAAGGACAAAAGCACTTGTCCTTAATTCACCGAACAATCCAACGGGAATGATGTACACGAAAGAGGAACTGGAAGAAATCGGTGAGGTATGTACACGGCATCAAGTTTGGATCATCTCCGATGAGATCTATGAAAAATTGATTTACGGGGAAGAAAAGCATGTCTCGATTGCTCAATTGTCACCGGCATTAAAAGAGCGAACCATAATCGTCAATGGAGTTTCCAAGTCCCATGCGATGACAGGATTCCGCATCGGTTTCGCTGCGGGTGACGAACGATTGATCAAGGCCATGACCGGGATCGCAAGCCACAGTACCTCCAATCCGGCAACCCCCTCACAATACGCGGCGATCGAAGCATACCGGATGGATCAGAAAATCGTCGCTGAGATGGTCGCGACTTTCGCCAAACGACTGGAAATTTTTTATGAAAAAATCCGTCAAATCCCCGGCTTTGTCTGTCAAAAACCCCAGGGAAGCTTTTATTTATTCCCGAACGTGAAAGAGGCGGCGCGGAATTGCGGGTATCAATCTGTCGATGATTTCGCCCAGGCTTTACTTCAAGAAGCCCATGTTGCGGTCGTACCGGGGTCAGGCTTTGGTGCTCCGGACTTTATTCGCCTTTCCTATGCAACAAGCCTTGAATTACTGGAAGAAGCGGCTGAACGAATTCACGCATTTGTCGTTGAAAGAAGTGGCAAATAGAATGAATTCGTTCGTGGAAAACGGACGTTTAGTCGAGCGTTGTCGCAAAATGATGGAAGATGTATAATATTGTCGTTACAAGAGTTCAAGCAATAGAGGTTGGAGGGAATTAGTTTGAAGACAACCATTGCACAAGTCAAGGATCAAGTGGGCCAGGAAGTCACGATTGGCTGCTGGCTTGCCAATAAACGTTCTAGTGGAAAAATTGCGTTTTTACAATTACGGGATGGCACAGGATTTATCCAAGGGGTCATCGTGAAAAACGAAGTACCGGAGGAAGTGTTCCGGTTGGCCAAATCGATACCGCAAGAATCATCTCTTTATGTAACGGGTGTCGTCCGGGAAGATGAACGATCACCATTTGGCTATGAATTAGGTGTGACCCATATCGAATTAATTCGTGAAGCACAAAATTATCCGATCACCAAAAAAGAACACGGTATAGAATTTTTAATGGACCACCGTCACCTCTGGCTCCGCTCGCGCAAACAATGGGCGATCCTGAAGATTCGTAACGAAATCATTCGCGCCACTTATGAATTTTTTAATGAACGGGGCTTTACGAAAATCGATCCACCGATTTTGACGTCCAGTGCTCCGGAAGGAACGACGGAATTGTTCCATACAAAGTATTTTGAAGATGATGCTTATCTTTCCCAAAGTGGACAGCTTTATATGGAAGCTGCTGCCATGGCCCATGGTCGCGTGTTCTCCTTCGGTCCGACCTTCCGTGCGGAAAAATCGAAAACTCGTCGCCATTTGATTGAGTTCTGGATGGTAGAACCGGAGATGGCCTTCTGCACGCATGAAGAAAGTTTAGAAATTCAGGAAGAGTACGTCAGCTATCTCGTACAATCGGTATTAAAAAATTGTAAACTTCAATTGCAAATGTTAGAACGGGATACGACTAAATTAGAAAATATTGAACCACCGTTCCCTAGAATCACTTATGATGAAGCGATTGAGTTATTGCATAAAAAAGGATTTACGGATATTAAGTGGGGGGATGATTTCGGTGCACCGCATGAGACGGCGATTGCGGAATCATTTGATAAACCGGTATTCATCCTCCATTTCCCGAAAGATTTGAAACCTTTCTACATGCAACCCCATCCTGAGCGGGATGACGTCGTCCTCTGTGCCGATTTAATCGCTCCGGAAGGTTACGGTGAAATCATCGGCGGATCAGAGCGGATTTATGACTACGATTTGTTGAAAGAAAATATTATCAAATACAATCTGCCATTAAAAGATTATGAATGGTACCTTGATTTGTGTAAGTACGGGGCGGTTCCCCATTCAGGATTCGGTCTCGGTTTAGAACGAACGATTGCTTGGATTGCCGGTGTTGAACACGTGCGGGAGACGATCCCATTCCCAAGACTCTTGAATCGTCTCCACCCGTAATTGAATTCAACACGTCCATTCATTGAGTATAGAGTTGTTTATTCAAATCATAAACGCAAGCGGTATACGAGCTAACTCCTCTGTACCGCTTGCGTTTTTTGCTGAACGATCACAAAAATTCTCCTCGCTCTATAATTTCCATCTTTCAATGGACTTATTCTATACCTCGCCTGTCCAAATCATGATATACTATCATTGAGGTGCATGACGATGAATAAAAAATTAGGATTGCGTTTACTAGAAGAAAGGGTTCTTACGATACCCTCTTTTTTATTCCGTTATTATCGGAAGATCGGTTTGACGGACATTGAATGTATGGTCATTCTTCATTTATATACGTTTATACAAGAAGGGAAGACCTTTCCAACCTATGAGGAAATTTCTAGAAGGATGATGCTTTCTGAAGAGCAATGCTCGCAAATCCTCGCCTCCCTTTTGCAAAGAAATTATATCGAAATCGATAAAGGATACTCGGAAGACGGGATTTATCTGGAAAAATATAGTTTAGAACCACTCTGGTCACGCCTATTAGATGAGTATATCATGGACGGATTGAAGGAAGAGAAGAAAGAAGAAGAGGAAGAAGAAGGAAAGATCTTCACGATTTTTGAAGAAGAATTCGGTCGCCCCCTTTCACCGATCGAATGTGAAACGCTAGGGATGTGGATGGATCAAGACGGGCAAAGTCCTGCACTGATTAAACAGGCATTGAAGGAAGCCGTACTTGCAGGAAAATTGAGTTTTCGCTATATCGATCGGATTCTTTTCGAATGGAAAAAGAACGGTATCAAAACGGTGGAACAGGCCGAACGATATTCCCGTCAGTTCCGTACAATCCAGAAAAAACAACAAGCGAACACACCGGAAGAAAAGAAACGTTCAGCGGTTCCTTTCTATAACTGGCTGGAAAGTTAAGGAGTGTTTGAATGTTAACGAAAAAAGAAATCCGTTATTGTCTCGACGAGATGGCCCGGATGTTTCCCGATGCTTGGTGCGAACTCAACCATTCCAATCCATTTGAACTTTTGATCGCTGTCGTTTTATCGGCACAAAGTACCGATGCGATGGTCAACCGGGTCACGGAAAAATTATTTCAGAAATATAAGAAACCAGAGGATTATCTCAATGTACCTTTGGAAGAATTACAGAATGATATACGAAAGATTGGATTATACCGGAACAAGGCGAAAAATATTCAAAAACTATGTAAAATGTTAATCGATAAACATAATGGCGAGGTACCGCAAACGAGGGAAGAGCTGATGGAATTACCAGGGGTGGGCCGGAAGACCGCGAATGTGGTGATGTCTGTGGCTTTCGGAATACCCGCAATCGCTGTAGATACCCATGTTGAACGGGTAACTAAGCGTCTAGGAATCTGTCGCTGGAAAGACAGTGTTCTGGAAGTAGAAAAAACGTTAATGAAAAAGGTCCCGAAAGAGGAATGGTCGATCACCCATCATCGGATGATCTTTTTCGGACGTTACCATTGCAAAGCACAAAATCCAAATTGTCTAGAATGTCCATTACTATCTCTTTGTCGGGAAGGGAAAAAACGAACGAAAGAAAAAATTGTGGCACAAAAAAAGTGACTGGAACGTATTGTCCAGTCACTTTTATTGTTATTTAAGCGGTAAAACGGTGTTCCGTCAAGACGATATGAATTCTTCGCAGTGAATCAAGGGATGCGCTGTTATTTTCCGTACCAGGTTCCTCCGGTCGTTCGGTGTCATCGGTGCCATCCACAGGTTCATCCTC
>CALKAK010000072.1 GCA_937983015.1 uncultured Bacillaceae bacterium
GCCACAGTCACGCAAGGGGACGAGTTGGTTGCAGATGCCGATGAGGTAATTTTTGAAATTTGGAAGGATGGGAATAAAGAAGAGAGCGAGATGATCGGTTACGATCATCATGAAAATGGTACGTATTCGATCGTTACCACCTTTACTGATGAAGGGGTATTCCACGTACAGGTCCATGTAACCGCAAGAAGAATGCATGTCATGCCGACGAAACAAATAACGATTGGTGATTAAGTTCCGGATTAATAGGAAGATTAATTGGAAGATAAGGTAAAATTTCATAAACATGACTTCTTACCATGCTTGCTAACTTTTAAAGATAGAAAAATATCTTTCCCAACTTAGCCGGATAAATTTCAGGAGTATTAAGAAAAGCGTAGTGCTTAAGATAAGGCACCACGCTTTTTTTACTTTATAAGAAGGATGTTATTTTTTCTTTTTCTTCTTCTTTTTCCGCGGTTTATTTCCTTGCCGTGCTGGTTGGGTTTTTGTTGCGGAATTTGCCGCCCCTCCGGCTCCTACTGCGGCTGCTTTCGGTTTAGGTCCATAAAGTTTCCGTGTTAAATAGGTTTGTGCGATCAAGAAAAATCCACTGACTGTCCAATAAAGGGAGAGGGCAGACATGGTCGAAAACGATGCGATCAAAATCATTACAGGCGACATGATGCCCATCATTTTCATTTGTTGTTCTTGCTCGGGTGTTGTGGCTACAGACATTGTCATTGCCATTGAGACCTTAAATTGTAAATAATAGGAGATTGCTGCGAGAATCGCTAATATCCAGTCCGGTTTCCCCAGGTTAAACCAGAGGAAAGAACTGTTAGCCATCTCAGGTGTCGAATAAATGGAGTAGTAGAGTCCCATCCAGATCGGCATTTGTAATAAAAGAGGCAGACAGCCCATGGCAAAGGGGTTGAAATCATATTTTTGATAGAGTTGGATCATCTCTTGTTGGATTTTTTGCTGTTCCTCTTTGGTTTTTGCCTGTTTTAGTCGCGCTTGTATATCATCCAGTTCGGGTTTCATGATCTCCATTTTTTCACGCATGACTTGTTGTTTCTTGGCAGCGTTCAAAGAAAATGGAAGCAATAGTCCCCGAACGAGTAACGTCAGAATGATGATGGAGACGCCGTAATTCCCGTTAAAAAAATTTGCGATCCCGACCAATAATGCCCGTAACGGAACGACGAGATAGTCGTGGAAAAAACGACCCTCTTCCGCAAAACTGGAACATCCGGATAAGAAAATCACTGCAATTGCTAGTAATGAGATTAGTAAGATACGTTTCTTTTTCACCTGTATTCCTCCTTAAGATTTTTCATTTCGTGCTGGAAATACCGGAGGAAATGTGGGTCATCCGGATCTTCCCCAGAGCTTTCTTTACGACGAATCGTCTTCGGCAACCAGACGATCAAAGGTGAAAAAAACTGATTTTGATTTTCTACTGGTACTAATAAAGGTTGATAGAGCGGCTGTTCCAGTCGGTCAAATTCCGTTTTCAGACAGATCCATTTAAACCATTGGTAAGAAAAGGAAAAACAAATGGACATAAAAAAACAGGCAAAAAACGACCAGTACATGAAGTCTTGCCAGTTTTCGAACAATAAATCTAACATGTTCAGGACTCCTTTTTATGTACCCGCACCACTTCAAATTGTTTTTCATTTTAAATATTTTCTTGAATGATGTCAAGAATGGACTTGTAAAAAAAGTTCTTCTAAATCTTTCTTTTCTAGCATACCTATTTATTAACTAGAAGTAAATAGGTGAGGAACATGCGAATCGTAATCAAGCAAATATTCTTTTTAATATCGTTGATCTCCATCATCACAACGATGATCACCAGTCAGTCCAATCTATTCTTCCTCTCATTTATTGACAAAGACAGTGATAAATCTTCAAAGTTATTTTTTCGGATGTTGAGCGCGGAAAATCACTACTTTCGTCAAAATATCACCTGGGAAGAAGAATCGCTTCTTTTAATGGCATTAAAAGCCGTAACCAATATTAATATTAAAGATGTACGCAGTTTCATCTTTGACGAAATCCCCGGGCTTTACATCCATTCGTCGGAAATCATCATCGCCGGTGAAGGTACAGATTTCACGAATCTCCCGATGGAATCGGCGCCACCCCTTGAAGAATTATTGAAAGACCAGGAGATTAATGAAGAAAGTTTGGAACATCTTAAGCCAAATGATCCCCCGAAACAAGTCCCGGCTCCAGACAAATATACGGTTTTTATATACCATACTCATAATCGGGAATCGTTTTATCCCCATATTAGAGGAGAAAAAGGGGAGACATCACCCTTTCATAAAGATATCAATATTACTTTGGTAGGTCAACGTTTCGCGGAAAAATTAAAAGAAAAAGGGATCGGGGCGATCGTCGATACGACTGATATCGGTGCGATACTCGGAGAAAGGAATCTCCACTATAGACATTCCTATAGCGTATCCCGTGAAGTCGTTCAAGAAGCGATGGCCACGAACCAGGATTTGCGGTATTTTATTGATTTTCACCGGGATGCTGCCCGGAGACAGACAACAACTACAACGATTAATGGGGAAACTTACGCGAAGATCTTTTTCGTCCTGGGAGAAAGTCATCCCCATTACTCACGAAATGAACAATTCGCTATGGATTTTAATCAACGAATTAAAGAAAAATATCCGAATTTAACGAGGGGAATCGTGAGAAAATCGAAGCAGGATGGAAATGGGGTGTACAATCAAGATCTCTCGCCAAATTCAATTTTAATCGAGATCGGTGGTCCGGAAAATACCCTTGATGAATTGTACCGTACGGCTGATCTTTTGGCGGAAATTTTCGCGGAATATTATTGGGAGGATGCGGTAGAGGTTAGTAAATAGAACGGAATTGAAATAGGCTAAGCGAGCTTATACCTCGCTTAGCCTAATTTCTTTTCTTGAAGATCGTCACTTTCGGTTCTTCTTTATTAATAATTCGTTTAATATTGGCGCGATGGCGATAGATGATGAAAACGACAAATATACCGACAAGGATGATCAGGACATGGTCTCGGATGATAAGCGAATAGATAAATGCTGCGATGGATGCTACCATTGAAGATAGTGAAACATATTGTGAAATGAGTAATGTTAGTGCGAAAACTACGATCAGCAACAAGAAAAGCACGGGTTCATAATACAATACAGCCCCTGCAGAAGTCGCTACCGCTTTCCCACCTCTAAATCCTGCGAATAGAGGATACATATGCCCAATTGCGGCAAATAATCCTACAAGGAGCGGATGAACAGAAATACTGAGCGGACCGATTAACGTCGTATAAAGTACGGGTAAACTAGCAGCAAGTGTTCCTTTTAAAATATCCATAATGATTACAGTAATTCCGGCTTTCGCTCCGAGTACGCGAAAGGCATTAGTTCCCCCCAGGTTGCCACTGCCATGTTCACGTATATCTGTATTGTAAAAAACTTTACCGACCATCAACGCGGAAGGAATCGAACCGAGAATATAGGCTAAGATAAAAATAATTAGAATTTCCATGCTTCTAACCCCTTGAAAACAAGATCAACATTTCATTCAAAAATGAAGGCGTATCCTGACTTGTAGTCTAGTCGGTTGATTTCGATTCGTTTCGTTTGAAATCACTAAGATTATACACTAAAGTCGTTAATAATAAAATATTAAAAAAGAGCTTTGAAAGCAAATGATTCATCGTATATTTTTGCATACAGGCAGGAAAAAATGTACCGATTGCGAATATATAGTAACGGGAGGCGATCTTATGGAAAATCCAACTTTACAGGAAATGGGCGAAATTTTAAGACGGGCAAAACGAATCGCTGTTGTTGGTTTAAGTGATAAACCCGAACGAACATCTTATCAAGTAACGAAAGCCATGCAAGATGCAGGCTACGAGATCATCCCCGTCAATCCAAATGTCGACGAGGTTCTCGGCGTAAAAGCCGTAGCATCATTAAAGGATATTAAGGAGCATGTCGATATCGTCAATGTTTTTCGCAGAAGTGAATTTTTACCGGAATTGGCCAAGGAGTTTGTTGAGATCGATGCGGATGTATTCTGGGCACAGCAGGGCATCGTCAATGAAGAAGCGTACAGATTCTTAAAAGAACATGGAAAAACGGTGATCATGGACCGTTGTATTAAGGTCATACATGCACTAACGATCGGTAAAAACCAATAAATGGTTCCGTCTGGAAAAGGAAGGATGAGATCGGGATTTCTCCTTCCTTTTTTATTTCTTTTTTCGAAAACGAACTGGCAAAAAATACGACTTTGGTATAATAATTATATTGTTATCTGCGGGAAATTGACTCGATACGAACAATCGTTCTATAATTGTAAATAAAGCTTTGTTACATATAGTTATTCACGCTTTTTTGGAACATGTTACATATTTAGTGAAAATTTTTTAGTTTAATTTGTTGGAAGGGGAATGGTTGTGGCCAGTAATCAACCACTAAATTACAATGAAGATTCCATACAAATTTTAGATGGCCTCGAAGCCGTTCGCAAAAGACCCGGGATGTATATTGGTACTACGGATTTGCGCGGTTTACACCATCTCGTCTATGAGATCGTCGACAACTCCGTCGATGAAGTTTTGGCGGGTTTCGGTGATAGAATTATCGTGACGATCCATCAAGACAATAGCGTTACGGTGACGGACTTTGGTCGCGGTATTCCTACGGGAATGCACAAAAACGGTAAACCGACGCCTGAGGTCATTTTTACCGTGCTGCATGCTGGTGGTAAGTTCGGTCAAGGCGGTTATAAAACCGCCGGTGGTTTGCATGGTGTAGGTGCGGCGGTTGTTAACGCTTTATCAGAGTTCTTAGAAGTTACGATTAAAAGAGACGGTTTTATTTATCGTCAACGGTTTGAAAATGGCGGACGTCCGGTAACAACGCTGGAGAAGATCGGTAAAACACGCGAGACCGGAACAACCATCCATTTTAAACCAGATCCAAATATCTTTCCGGTTTGCGAATTTAATTATGAAATGATCTGCGAACGACTGCAAGAAGCGGCTTTTTTAATCAAGGGATTAAAAATCGAAGTCATTGATGAAAGACAACAACTCCATAATGTATATGAGTACGAAAAGGGCATCGAAGCGTTTATTGAATATTTGAACGAAGGAAAAGATATCTTGCATCCGGTTGTGAGTTTTCATGGTGTCCAAAACGATATTGAAGTGGATTTTGCTTTCCAGTTCAATGACGGCTACTCGGAAACATTTTTATCTTTTGTCAATAACGTGCGGACGAATGATGGTGGTACTCATGAAGCGGGGGCGAAAGCATCCTTTACACGGGTAGTCAATGAATACGCACGGAAAATGGGATTGTTAAAAGATAAAGAACCGAATCTTGAGGGGGCGGATATTCGTGAAGGGATTGCCGCAATCGTTTCTGTACGGATTCCGGAACATTTGCTCCAATTTGAAGGTCAAACAAAAGGCAAATTGGGGACAGTTGAAGCACGTTCGGCAGTAGATTCAGTCATTTCCGAGCATTTAACGTACTTTTTACAAGAAAACCAAGAAATTAGCAATATGCTTGTGAAAAAAGCGATCAAGGCACGACAAGCTCGAGAAGCTGCACGGAAAGCGCGTGAAGAAGCACGCTCCGGGAAAAAGCGCCGGAAAACGGAAATATTGCTCTCTGGAAAACTGACTCCAGCCCAATCACGAAACCCGAAGAAAAATGAATTATTCCTCGTTGAAGGGGATTCAGCCGGGGGTTCTGCTAAACAAGGACGGGACCGCCGCTTCCAGGCAATCTTGCCTCTACGAGGAAAGGTCATCAATACAGAAAAAGCAAAACTGGAAGATATCATGAAAAACGAGGAGATCAATACGATCATTCATACCATCGGTGCCGGTGTTGGTAATGATTTTCAACTAGAAGATTGTAATTACGATAAGGTGATCATCATGACAGATGCGGACACGGACGGTGCCCATATTCAGGTCTTATTACTTACATTTTTCTATCGCTACATGCGCCCCTTGATCGAGGCTGGCAAAGTGTATATTGCTCTACCCCCTCTTTATAAGATCAGTAAGGGGAGCGGAAAAAAGGAAAAAATTGCCTATGCATGGACAGAAGAAGAATTGAAACAGATCACTAAAGAGTTCGGGAAAGGATATGTTATCCAGCGTTACAAAGGGTTGGGGGAAATGAACCCTGAACAGCTTTGGGAGACGACGATGAATCCGGAAACCCGGACGCTAATCCGCATCCGTATTGACGACCATGCTCGCGCCGAACGGCGTGTTACCACATTAATGGGCGATAAAGTCGAGCCACGGCGTAAATGGATCGAAACCCATGTCGACTTTACGATGGAAGAAGGCGGCAGCCTGCTCGATAATGCCAGCATTTTGTCGGTTAGCAGGGAGGAACAAGATTGATGAGTATTCGTGAAAAACTACAAGAACTACCTTTAGAAGAAGTCATGGGTGACCGATTCGGTCGCTATAGTAAATACATTATCCAGGACCGCGCTTTACCTGATGCCCGGGATGGATTAAAACCGGTACAGAGAAGAATTTTATACGCGATGTATCGGGATGGTAATACGGCGGATAAACCGTTTCGGAAAGCGGCGAAAACCGTCGGTAATGTGATCGGGAACTATCATCCTCATGGAGACACATCTGTTTATGATGCGATGGTACGACTTAGCCAGAACTGGAAAGTACGATATGAACTCATTGAGATGCACGGGAATAACGGAAGTATTGACGGTGACCCGCCAGCCGCGATGCGGTATACCGAAGCACGTCTTTCCCGAATCGCCACCGAATTGTTGCGGGATATTGATAAACAGACGGTCGATTATGTACCGAACTTTGATGACTCTCTGGAGGAGCCATCCGTATTACCGTCGCGCTTTCCCAATCTGCTCGTAAACGGATCGACCGGTATTTCCGCCGGTTATGCCACGGACATTCCACCACACAATCTCGGTGAAGTAATCGATGGCGTCATTTACCGGATCCAGCATCCTGCTTCGACTGTGGATGATTTGATGCAGTTCATCAAAGCACCCGATTTCCCGACCGGCGGTATCATCCAGGGGAAAGAAGGCGTGCGTAAAGCGTATAAGACTGGGAAAGGAAAAATCATTGTTCGGGCAAAAGCAGAAATAGAAAAAATTCGTGGCGGCAGAGAGCAGATCGTGATTACGGAAATACCTTATGACGTAAATAAATCCCAACTCGTAAAAAAAATCGATGAAATCCGCCTCGAACGAAAAGTTGAAGGAATTTCGGAAGTCCGCGATGAAACGGATCGTACCGGGCTAAGGATCGTTGTAGAATTAAAAAAAGATGCGAACAGCACGAGTATTTTAAATTACTTGTATAAAAATACCGATTTACAAATAAACTACAATTTCAATATGGTTGCCATCCATAACCGACATCCGAAATTAATGAGTCTGGCAGATTTATTAGATGCATACATCGAACATCAAAAAGACGTTGTTACACGCCGGACGAAATATGATTTGGCCAAAGCAAAAGAACGTCAACACATCGTGGAGGGCCTCATACGCGCATTATCCATTCTCGATGACATCATCGCAACCATTCGTGCTTCGAAAGATAAACGGGATGCGAAAAATAATTTGATGACTAAGTTCGCATTTACCGAAGAACAAGCGGAAGCGATCGTTTCCTTGCAACTATACCGTTTAACGAACACGGATATCACGGAATTAAAGAAGGAAGCAGAAGAACTGGAGAAAAATATTGCTGAATGGAATCGAATTCTCGCAAGTGAAAAAGCTTTACAGCAAGTAATTATTAAAGAGTTACGAGAGCTTAAGAAAAAATATGCAGATGAACGGCGGACTGCTTTGGAAGAAGAAGTAGAAGAATTGAAGATTGATCTTGAGACTTTAATCCCTTCTGAAGAGGTTATCGTTACCGTAACAAAAGAAGGATACTTGAAACGGACGAGCCTCCGTTCCTATGGCGCATCAAATTGGGAAGATTTCGGTAAAAAAGATACGGATGAACTGATCGGTTGCTATGAAATGAATACGATGGATGTTCTGCTCCTGTTTACAAACAAAGGAAATTATTTTTACTGTCCGGTACATGAACTGCAAGATATTCGCTGGAAGGATCTTGGCCAGCATATCTCCGGCATTTACCCACTCGAACAGGATGAAAAAATCATCCAATCAATTCCCGTTACCGACTTTTCTGAAGAAAAATATTTATTGTTTATTACGAAATCGGGAATGGTTAAAAAATCAGAATTAGCTCTTTACAAAGCACAACGTTATTTCCGGCCATTAATCGCCATCAAACTCAAGGAAGACGATGAAGTCGTCAATGTTCATTTAACGGATGGGACACAAGAAATTTTCCTTGCGACCTATCGCGGTTATGGTTTACGCTTTGCCGAAAATGAAGTAAAACCGATCGGTGTTCGCACCGCAGGAGTCATCGGTATCCGTTTGAAAGATGATGATCAAGTTGTCTCTGGACAGGTCATTGCGGATGAAGAGAAAGAAGATGTCGTTTTAACAACGCAGCGCGGGGCAATCAAACGGATGAGCTTACAAGAATTTGAAACGCAAAGCAGGGCGACAAAGGGGGTCCGGATCCTTCGCGAATTAAAAGCGAACCCCCACCGGGTTAGTGGAATGGTGATCGCCAAAATGAATGAACATGTAAAGCTGATCACGGAAAACGGTAATTCAGTAACTCTTGCGGTTAATGATATCCGCTTAACGGACCGCTATTCTAACGGATCTTTTATAATCGATGAAAAAGAATTCGGTGAAACTCGTGAATTATGTGTTATAATTGACGAACCACAGAAATTGAAGGAAGTAGAAACAACTCAAACAAATAATTCGTGATTAATAGCGATTATCCTCGAAATGAGAACTCTCTCCGGAGAGTTCTTTTTTCTTTGCAATTTCACAATTTGTTCATAGATCCGCCACATTTTTTTATTAAATATTATTGACTATTGGGTAAATACATGTTATATTAATATATTTTCATTTTATAAAAATTGTGGTATAATGTATTTATGATGAAAAAGGATGTGGTAACATTGTTTAAAATCGGCGATAAAGTTTTCTATCCGAACCATGGCGCGGGAATTATCAAGAATATTGAAGAAAAAGAAGTTTTAGGGGAAATGCAAGAATATTACATTATTTCCATCCCCAATATGAACATGAACATCATGGTCCCGGTGAGAAATGCTAAGAAAGTCGGTTTACGTCCTGTAGCCGACCGGCAAACATTACGAAAAATTTTAAAAGAAGCATGTGAAAATGACGATTGTTTGGATTTACCCTGGAAAGAACGGTATAAAATTAACATGGAAAAATTGAAAACAGGGGAATTAAAAGAAACGGTTGAAGCGTACTACGATCTACTGCTTAGAAGTAAAGAAAAAACATTGAATACGAGTGAAAAACAACTGTTGAACAAAGCACAGAAATATTTAATCAGTGAAATTTGTATTGTTGAAGGTGTATCGGAGAGTGAAGCGGAAAAACTACTGGCGGTTTAACATAAACATGGAAGTTCAATCAAGTTTTAGCACTGGCCTTCCACCTTTCACGGTTGCGTAGATGTCACATACTTTAGGCGATTAACATAAACTATCATAGCAGCATTTTGCACGTGAAAGGGGATCGTGTCATGTATCATCCCGATGCTTCGAAAAATATTTCTGTCTCCATAGTACCGCCGGCAACAAAATATCGTCCGCTAGACAATCGTCAATATTACTTACATTATGTCGAAGGCACTCAGGAATATCATTTATTGATTACAGGAAGTGGAGAGTACGAAGTTCAGCAAAATGGGACAGTTTTGCTTCGTGGGGAATGGCGGTACTGTATGGGCCAGTATATTCTTGTTTTGACCGTGAATCTTAATAACTTGAGCCTAGGGCACCATTCAACGAATCCTGTTGCACATAATGATTTTTTGAAAAAGCATTTAGAAAACTTGATTCAGGTTGTCGTACAAGGTGATGCTGCATTTTATAAATATTTCCCGTGGTTACTGGATACGAAAATCAATTTACAAATGGACCAAAACGAATCTCTACGTAAAGAGTTTATTTATACAGGTCGACCTCGTAATTATATGCAAAAACAGAATGAAATGATTACCATTTCTTAATTCTTTAACGATCCGTTTAAAGAATTATTTTTTTAAAAGTATAAGGCAACGCAAAAAGAGGCATGCGGGGATTTTTTTATAAACGATAATAATGTTATGTAAACTAAAATGGTTTCCAATTTATTCCCTTTATTTTGGTTAGATTACAATAGAAATGCGGAATCGTTGTTTTAATCAATTTCATAAACTTTAGATTAAATGAAAAACGTGGTATATAGGCGAAAATAAGCAATTTATTAGAACCGGTTGAACAAACAGTGATGACTGAGGATTATGTGCGAATTGTGCGCAAATTGATGGCTGAAGGATTTACCCGTGAGGCATTGACAAATGAATTAGCTAAACGATTAAGCGCATCCGATCAATTGATTCTTGAACGAATCGCTGAATTTATGTACGATCTGGAGAATGAAATGATTTTTGGTGAAGAATTAAATGGATTAGAAATATTTTTAGATGAAAAATGAGCGGATAAAATTTTCATACAAAAATTTTCTTTTCTGTCTCAATCACGAAGTATTCTTGATATAATGAGACAGTTTTTTTCATTTCATTTTAACTTCCTATAATAAATATTATGTAAACTAGATAATTTCTGCACAAATGGAGGGTTTCTTCCCTCAAGTG
>CALKAK010000073.1 GCA_937983015.1 uncultured Bacillaceae bacterium
GAAGAAACAAAAGGGAAAATAACCATTTTCCAAAGTAAAGTAGAAATCTCCGAGCAACTTGAAGCTCTTGCAGAAGAATATACAAAAGAAACAGGTGTTGAAGTAGAAGTCTGGGGGACAACCGGTGACGACTACTTCCAGCAATTACAAATCAGCTTGGGTAGCGATGAAGGTCCGACGATCTTCACCCTCGATGGACCCATTCAGGCCAAACAGTTACAGTCCTATCTGTATGACATGAGTGATGCCGAATTTGTCCCGAACATCGCTCCGAATATGGAGTTAAATCTGGATGGGAAAATTGTTGGTTTGCCTTATGGCGTTGAAGGATTTGGCCTCGTTTACAATAAGAATTTAGTCGATCCTTCCGAAGTAAAGGATTACGATTCTTTCGTAGCAACTTTAGAGCGTCTCTATAACGAAGGAATCAACCCGGTAGGTCTTTCTCAAGAAGCCTACTTCTTGATCGGTCACATCAGCAACTATCCGTTCTCGGTACAGGAAGATAATGTCGCCTTTATTGAAAAATTAGAAGCTGGCGAAGTGACCATGGCGGAAACACCAGAATTCCAGGAATTCGGTAAGTTTATGGAAGCCATTCGCAAGTATTCCATTAAAAATCCTTTAGAAGTCACATATGATGAAGAAGTCGGTGACTTTGCAACAGGAAAATCCGCGATGATTCACCAGGGGAACTGGGCCTGGGGGTTAATCAAAGACTATGAAGATGAAATCGATTTTGAAATGGGCTTAATGCCGTTCCCGCTAGCCGGCAATGATAAACTGGCTGTCGGTGTCGGTGCCTTCTGGGCGGTTAACGGTACGAAAGATCAAGCGGAAATTGATCTGGCGATCGATTTCCTCAACTGGCTCGTATCCAGCGAAACCGGTCAACGTTACATTGTTGAAGAGTTCAAGTTCGTACCGGCTATGACCAATATTGAAGCTAGCGATCTCGATCCGCTATCCCGTGATGTCCTTGAAGCATCCAATAGCGGCAACACGATTCCCTGGTCCCATGCTTACTATCCGCCGAACTTGGTTGTCAATGATTTCACACCAATTGCCGAACAATTCTTCCTGGATGATAGCATGACTGGCCAGGAGCTCATTGAATTGATGGATGAAGCGTATCAAAACGCTGCTCGATAAATAGAAGTTTTGGCTGGACACGCCGATTGATTGGCGCGTCCAGTTTTTTCCCATTCATAAATTGAAAGATGGAAAGTAGGGAGTAACGTGTCAAAAACTAGAGAGAGGCTCTGGTTCGCGCTCTTTACCGTTCCAACCATTCTTATTTTTATAACAGTAGTCATCATTCCTTTTATCAATGGGATCGTTCTCGCGTTTTTTGAATGGGATGGAATTGCAGCGAACCCGAAAATATTTGTCGGTCTGGAAAACTTTGTTAAATTATGGTCGGATCAGCGCTTTTTAAGTTCTGCTTTTATAACGATTAAATTCACCGTTCTGGCCGTAATCTCCGTAAATGTTCTCGGCCTGATTTTTGCCTTACTATGCACATCCGCATTAAAAATGAAAAATTTAGCGCGGACGATGATCTTCATGCCGAACTTGATCGGCGGCTTGATCCTCGGTTATATCTGGCAATTTATTTTTACCGATGCCTTTGCCATTTTAGGTGAGTTAACCGGTTTTGACCAGGTTTTCTTTAACTGGCTTTTGGATAAAGATTATGCATTATATGCGATCATCTTTGTATTTACATGGCAAATGGCCGGTTATATGATGATCGTTTATATAGCCGGTATTCAAAGCATTCCAGATGAGCTGATGGAGGCGGCAAAAATTGATGGTGCAAACTACTGGCAACGCCTGCGGCATATTGTTCTACCGTTATTGATGCCGGCCATTACCATCTGTCTGTTTTTGACGCTTTCTTTTGCCTTCAAACAATATGATGTCAACTTATCTTTAACCGGTGGTGGACCGGTACGGGCAACGGAAATGTTCGCGATGCATATTTATAATGAAATTTTCCGCTATAACAACTATGGCTACGGTCAAGCGAAAGCGATCATCTTCTTTATCATTATCGCCGCGATATCTCTAACCCAAGTGTATCTCACGAAGAAGCGGGAGGTAGAAATGTGATGAGTATGGTAAAAAAATATATCAAGGAAACCCTCCTCGTTTTGCTAGGTGTGTTCTACCTTTCGCCAATTTATATCATGCTCGTCAACTCTTTTAAAGACCGCTCTCAATTATATGAAAATGTGCTGGCCCTGCCCGAACAATTTACTCTGGAGTATTACCAGGCGGCCTTTCAAAAGATGAATTTTTTAAGCGCCTTTAAAAACTCACTCTATATCACGGTCGTTTCCATCATTTTCGTCGTGATATTAGCATCGATGACGGCCTGGATGCTCGCCAGAACGGATAATAAATTAAGTCGAATCATTTTCATGACGTTCATCGCCACGATGTTGATTCCTTTCCAGACGATCATGATGCCTTTGATGCAAGAGATGAGCTGGATCACGCGTAATATCGGGATCCCGATGACCAATACCCATGGCGGGCTCATTTACATGAACATCGGGTTCCATTCAAGTATGGCAGTATTCCTTTACCACGGTTTTGTTAAATCGATTCCCCGCTCCCTGGAAGAGGCGGCAACGATCGACGGGGCTTCTAAATGGGGCGTTTTCTGGCGGATCATCTTCCCGCTTTTGAAACCGACGACGGTAACCGTGGCAATCTTAGACGTAATCAGCATCTGGAACGACTATCTCCTGCCTTCCTTGACCTTAAAATCGAAGGATTTACGGACGATTCCACTTTCTACATTCTATTTCTTCGGTGAATTCACCATTCAGTGGAACCAGGCGATGGCAGGATTGGTCATGACGATTATTCCGGTTGTGATCTTCTATATGTTCGCACAGAAGTACATTATTAAAGGAATCGCCGAAGGGGCGGTCAAATAATCATCATTCGCATGGGTCTCTCGTTTTTTTAGTATTGCCGGCTCGTTTTTTGATAAGACGTGAGAACCCATGTTTTTTCTTTTATAATATAAATATCTTCACAAATCGCAGCGGAACATGCCGTCCGGATGTTTGGTTTCCGGCGGGCAGCGCGAATATCTTGGGGGGAAGTTATGGAACAGCGCACGGGATTCTGGGACTTTTTATACCATTTAACGGATTGGTTCATGCGTTTTGCCGTGAGTAACTTTTATTGGTTTGTACTCAATATTCCCTTCTTTTTTATTTTGCTCGTTATTTTCTTGCTTCAAGTGCCGCTCGGTCTCCTTTATTACGGGATCGCTTTTTTTCTTGTCGTGCCATTGTTAACTTTTCCTGCGACGAGTGCCCTTTTTGCGACGGTACGCGAGTGGGTCTTAAAACGAGAGATCGGCTCGATCACAAGAAGTTATTTCCGCTTTTTCAAGGAAAATTATAAGCAAAGCACCGGAGCGGGAGCCATTTTCACCGCGTTATGGCTGATCTGGAGCGGGGATATGTATTATGCACGGATCGTACAAAATACCGCTTTCTTCGTCAGCTTTCTGATTATGGGGTTCTTATTATTTGTTTGGACCGTCAACTATTTTTCATTTCAAGCGAACTTTCGTGAGCGGTTGATGAAATTATTGAAAAACAGTTTTTTCTTCACGATCGGTAAACCGCTCGCTTCTTTGGCTATTGGCTTCGTTGGCCTATCCTTGTTTTATGTCAGCTTTTTTCGATTGATATTTCTACTTCCTTTTTTCACTTTTTCCATACTGGCTTTTATTTCCTATCAAATATTTCATTTTGTTCTATTGAGAGTTCGCGAAAAAAACCGATGAGGGGAGTGTTTGCGGAAGAGTGGTAGGAAAGGCGCTGAATCCGTCAAATCGGCCAGGGAACCTCGCGAATCGACCTTTTTCACTTTTTGTGTGAAACAGTCGCATGAACCGGTGAATTTTTGTACAATAAAGATAACAAAAACGTTCGACCGCCCGTGAGCGAGGTGAGAAGATGGAAGTATCGTACCGAACGATTTTACGGAAAATGGAAGAACATATCGCCACGGCAAAAGAGCAGGATTCAGCGGCGAAAATGCGCGAACATGTTCAGGCGATTAAAGCTTTATGCGAGGTCATTCTTGATAGCGAACAAAACCAACAAATTCCCTCTGTAATCCGGCCCCAACCGCTCGCGAGCATTTCTAGCGGATCTTTGTCGCTTGGTGAGAAGAAATTGGAGCCCGAAGATGGGGCGAACGGTGATTCGATTTTTGATTTTTAATTGGAGATGATTTCAGTCCCGGGCAAAGGAGAGAGAAGGATGAACGTGTTTTTATTTTTCGGAGCCTTGTTCGGCTTTCTTGCCGTTGGCTCCGGGGCTTTTGGCAGCCATGTGCTCGCAGGGATGGCAGAGCCAAACATACTGGAAATCTGGGGAATTGCCGTGCAATTTCTCATGTTCCATGCTGCGGCACTTTTGGCTATCGGCATTTTGAAAATAAAATTTCCACACAGTTCTTTGCTTGACTGGTCCGGAATATTCTTTATCCTCGGTATTTTCTTGTTTTCCGGAACGATTTTTATCCGCAGCTTGACGGATCTGGATATCGGCTTTCTAACGCCGATCGGTGGTTTTTCCCTTTTAACCGCATGGCTGTTACTCGTGATCGCCTCCGTCGCCTTGTTTAGAGAACGCTTTTTTTTATGAGTGTAGGAAATATAAAAAGAACCCTTTTCCATCCTGCGTGAGGAAAAGGGTTCTATTGTTATCTCGGCTCATACATCGCGATTTGCATTTGTCCACCATAAGGATAGAAATAGGAAATCTCTTCTTCAAAGACCGCGTAATTGAAGTACACCATCGGCAACAAATAGCGATGACCTGTTTCCGGGTCACTTAAGATTAGATGATCACGCCCCGCCGCCTCGACGATTCCGCGAAAAACTTTTGAATTCCATTCGTTGCTGCCTTCAAACGTCATGTAAACGATAACCTGTTTCCCTTTGTTCAAACGGAAGATATTTTCAATATACGATTGTTCACTCGGCAGCATCCCCGGTACTTCCACACCCGTCTGCCCGCTACCCGGTGTCTGGATTATTCCTCCCGATGGCATGGTCGGGGTACCGGTTTGTTGCTGGAACCACGGATAATAAGCCATTTGCTGACCGGTCCACGGGTAGAAAGGAAATTGCTGTCCGTATGGGGAATAGGATGGCATATATCCTTCTCCCATGAAGCCTTGCTGATTGCTCATGAACATACCTCCTCAAAAAGTTGAACTTGCTCCGTAAAGCAGGTCGGTTTTTTCCTAATAGACGGACGGGCAATCGGAACGGGTCGGCGCATAAAAACAATGGGATTTGAACCGGCCGGTATTCCACTGGTTAAACCACTGGGCCGGACATGCGCCCGTCGGCTTAAAAAACCAAAGGGCATTGCTTGCTGGATGGAAGTGTTCTCCGCGAAGTACGCGTCTTGCCAGGCGACGTTCATTTTCCCGGGCGGGTTGATAAAAATAGCCCTTTTGTGTGGCCTCAAAACCTCCAGGGCTCTGGTACACCATTTGGGTGATCGTGCGAATGTCTTTGAAATCAAGGCAATCCGCCCGTACCCGGTTCACCCCGACGTTTCCCACCATGAGCATGCCCAGATTCCCGTCGCTCTCTGCCTCTGCTCTGATGAGCCGAGCTAGTAAATCAACTTCTTCTGTGTTGTGCGCGATCACGGCCATGATGTTTTTCCTCCTAATATAGGGAGTAAACCTATTTAGTAATGTATGTAAAGGTCTGGCAAATGGTTCACAGAAATCCTTTTTAAAATGGTTGCATTGGCTGAAACTAGATCAGGAAAGAAACTCCCAATACTAAATATATGAAGCAATGTCCCGGCTATTCATTGCAGGAGGATCACCGAAAGTTTTTTTGGATAGGAAATAGTTCCAGTTATAAAATATAATTGGAAGATCGTAAAAAAAACGGCTGTCGTTTTATCGCCTGGATGAGCAGGACAAACGAGGATATCGCTCTTAAAAAATCGCGGAAAAAATACGATCTTTAATACCGTTTCCTTGCAAATTTTTTCACATTTAGTATTCTTAAGTAGAATGAGTTTTAGGGGGGAAAAACAATGGATTTATTTTCGGTTATTAAAGAAAAGGTTACCGGTAAAGGGGTTAAGATCGTATTCCCGGAAGGGTTAGATGAGCGGATTTTACGTGCGACCGTGCGACTTGCACAAGAAAATATACTCGTTCCCATCTTGTTAGGGGATGAAAAGGAAATTCAACAAAAGGCGGAAGCTCTCGGTCTTTCCCTCGAAGGAATCGAGGTCATCAATCCGCACACATATTCCGATTATGACAAACTCGTTGACGAATTCGTCGAACGTCGCAAAGGGAAAGCAACACGGGAACAGGCGCTAGAATTGCTTCGTGACGTAAATTATTTCGGTACCATGCTTGTCTACACGAAGCAAGCGGACGGTCTTGTCAGTGGAGCGGCCCATTCTACTGCCGATACGGTACGCCCGGCTTTACAAATTATTAAAACGAGACCGGGTGTAAAAAAAACGAGCGGTGCCTTTGTGATGGTCCGTGGCGATGAAAAATACGTCTTCGCCGACTGTGCGATCAATATCACGCTCGATGCGCAAGATCTGGCCGAAATCGCTGTTGAAAGTGCCCGTACGGCACGCATGTTTGATATCGAGCCCAGAGTGGCCATGCTCAGCTTTTCTACAAAAGGGTCGGCCAAATCCGAAGAAACAGAAAAAGTGGCAGAAGCGGTGCGCCTTGCAAAAGAACTTGATCCGGAACTCGTTGTAGATGGTGAATTCCAGTTCGATGCGGCCTTCGTACCTTCTGTAGCGGCGAAAAAAGCACCGGGATCTGTGATCCAAGGGGATGCGAACGTCTTTATTTTCCCGAGTCTGGAAGCTGGGAATATCGGTTATAAAATCGCCCAACGCCTCGGAAATTTTGCTGCGGTAGGTCCGATTTTACAAGGCCTCAATGCTCCGGTAAACGACTTGTCACGCGGTTGCAATGAAGAGGATGTATATAAACTGGCGATGATCACGGCCGCTCAGGCTTTAAAGTCTTAAGATATAAAAGGACCTTTCAAACAAAGAGGCGAAAAATGATCGGATTCTCGCCTCTTTCATCATTAGCGAAAATTCAGGCTTTGGTCGATCACCCGCTTACATGATGATTCCTTTCGACATTTTAGGATCGTTCCATGGTAGAAAATACTATTCTTAAAGACGATTGAGCCCTCATGCTCTGGATGATTCTATGATTCTAAAAAAGCTTTCCTCTTCGTTTTACAAAACGGATCGAAACATATGAATGGAAACTAATGTTCTTGCTTTTCAGTGCGAAAGCGAATTTGAGGAGAATGCTGATGAATAACGTCATAGGACTGTTACGTCAGGATGTATGGCGCGTCATCGATCAATCGAGTCTTGGGCCGCTGTTTCACCCGCTCCAATCCTTTGCCCTCGATGATACTTTTTGTGAATTGGTTGGAACCGGAAAATCCCCAGCGGTGGCTCGTGCCTGGGTGCATACCGATGCGGTCATCTTAGGAATCGCTGATAGCCGGCTTCCTTATATTGATGAAGGCGTGAACTGGTTGAAACAACAAGGCTATCAAGTGATCGTCCGCACTTCCGGCGGTCTTGCCGTGCTTCTCGATGAAGGAGTTTTGAATTTGACACTCGTGATTCCGGAAAGGGAGCGTTCGATCGATATTAATCGTGGCTATGATGCGATGTACGAATTGATCAAACTCATGTTTCAAGATGTGACGGATCGAATTGAAGCGCGCGAAATCGTCGGTTCGTATTGTCCGGGAACTTATGACCTCAGCATCGATGGGCGGAAATTTGCCGGTATCTCCCAGCGGCGCGTGAAAAAAGGGGTCGCCGTCCAGATCTATCTTTGCATCAATGGGAGCGGTTCCCAACGGGCCGAAGTCATCCGTGAGTTTTACGAACGGGCGAAAAAGGGTGAAGCGACAAAATTCACCTACCCTCATGTGAATCCACAAGTGATGGCTTCTCTCGAAGAACTACTCGGCACGCCCTTAACGATCCGTGATACCATGTTTCGGTTTCTAAAAGTTTTACAGAAATTATCCCGCGAGCGCTTGTATAATAGCGAATTACTGCCTCAGGAAAGACTGCTTTATGAACATTATCTCGAACGGGTGATGGAACGGAATAGCAAATGGCTGGATTACTAACTTGGCCTGGTAGAACTTCAAGAAAAAAGAAGAGGGGGTGGTGTCCGTTTCATCCCCTCCCTTTTTTATTAAGATAGATGCAGGTATGTGGCCCGCAGGCTGCCGTCATTCAGCCATTTTTTCGAGATTTCCGTTTTTGTCCATTTTAAAGGTTGTCGAAGGTTTATCATCTTCTTCCAGGAGAACCATTTTTCGGGCGCGATTGAGAATGTTGACCAGAGTCTCATAATCTTCTTGCATCGTGGCAGATTTTTCCTCTAATTCGGTGATCTTCTTTTCCAACGCTTCCTTCTCTTTTTGTAACGCGGCCAATTCTTTCTTCAATCTTTCGTTCTCCGTTTTATACACATTGGTCTGTAGATCGGAATGACGCAAGTTCTGCAGGAATAGGATGACTTGATCGAGTGTGATCACCGGGGTATCGCCATCCTGTGTATTCGTGCTTTGCGGTGGCAATTCCTCTTTTTGTGCCAGCTGAATCATCTCTTCCTCTGTGAGTCCCAGTTCTTCGGGTGTGGGCGTTGGAGGTTGATATAGTAATTTTTTCTTACCACCATGATCTTTTCCGAGGAGACGTTGACGTTGTTTCCGTTGTTTTTTCGCCAGTTCCAGTGCTTTTTCGTATTTATGGCGGACGACGGCATTCCAGCGGAACCCGCAGGCAGCGCTCGTGCGGTTCAGCTTGTCACCCACTTCTTCAAAGGCATTGAGCTGGGTGGAGCCTTCCCGCACGTGTCGTAAAACCGTTTCCGCGAGTAACAGATCGTCTTCTTCAGTCCAGGCATCTTGTCGTACTTTCATTTCCTCACATCCTATCATTTTATTTTTTTGAAAAAACTTGATTACTATGCTGGGAATATTCCGTAGTCGTTGATGAGAAGGAAACGTTGTTTGTAATTAGCATGGACACATTTTCAAGGTTTTATACAATATGAGAAAAGTAGTTTTGGCAATTAGGGGCACGAGGTGTGGACCCTTGAGGAAACGGTAGATTTTACTTAAGCGTGTACGGGGCAAAAAGAACGATCAAAGTATGAGTAAAATTTTTGTAGGCAAAATTAATCCCCTCAAATTAGCGAGGTGGA
>CALKAK010000074.1 GCA_937983015.1 uncultured Bacillaceae bacterium
CATTGTCCAGCAATTTGAAGAAGGCGAGGTGTCTCATTTAGACGACTTGACGTATGGCCCATTGCTCTTGTAGAAAATTTTAATAGTCTGAAAAATCGTGGATAAGGACTACCTTTAGTTCCTAATCATCTTTTTTAATTACAGGTAGAAATCATCTATCAGAATATTCAATAAATTATCTTATGGTCATATTTTTGTGATTTGACACCTTGAATAAACTTTTTATGCAATGCTACTGATATTTTATATAGGAAGCAATTTCCGCATTTATTCCCGATGCTTCGATCATCACGGAAGAAAATGAAATTAATGATCATGAATTTACATACGGTTGGAGCCCCTTGGCGGTACGAACATGATATTCATCAACGCCTTTGTTATACGAATTCCCATGCCTTTGCCTTTCATAAGTGTAAAATTTCCGATGTAAAAACGCGCCTTTTGAGATCGGCAAGAATATTTTTTGATGATAAAAATTTTTAGGAGAGATGAAAATGAAACGGCTTTATATGAAACAAAAAGTATTGAGTTTGTGGGAAAAGTTTACCGTAAAAGATGCGGCTGGGAACGATGTGTATTTTATTGAAGGGAGTTTCTTGAAAATCCCCAAGACCTTTTCGATCAGGGATGCGCGCGGCAAAGAAGTCGCCTTGATCACGAAAAAGACGTTCAGTTTTTTACCGACTTTTTTCGTGGAGCTGGACGGGAAACAGATGATCACGATAAAGAAGGAGTTTACGTTCCTCCGCTCGCGATATACCATAGATGCGGCTGGTTTAGAAGTTCAAGGAAACTGGTGGGATATGGATTTTATAGTCATGAAGAGTGGAAACGTAGTGGGCGAAGTAAGTAAAAAATGGTTCACCTGGGGCGATAGCTATGAAGTAACCATTTATGAAGAGGAGTTGGCGACCGTGATCATTGCGCTCGTTGTAGCTATTGATCGGGTGAAAGCGGATGAGGCAGCAGCTTCATCTTAATGAGCTTCATCTTAATGGTTCAATGGATCGATAATCTATCCATGGTAAAGAATAGGAATTTCCCTGGATTGTAAAGACGAAGGGGCAGGCTCCCTTCGTCTAGGGATCCAAACGATAAATATGGAATTTACCATACTTTCCGTGTTTTTCGTAAGCCTTGATTTTATTGATCAGTTGAAAGGGGGTTTTTTTAAGGAGAAATTTATGGTATTCCGGAAGAGGATAGTAAAAGATCAGATCAACCGTCCGCGGATGTTTTTTAACCGAATGCAAGATATTATAGACGACTTGTTCAAATATTTCCAGCGAAAACGGGTTGAAAAAGTAAAAAACATTTTCTTCCGGCCGAATCGGATACCGCTCAGCAAGACCGTATTCAAAGCGAATAGGAGCGGATAAATGTTTATACTTATGTCTGTATATCTCCTTATTTTTTAACGCTTCTCTGAAGGTGAGATCATTATTTTCGATACCGGTTACGGGAACGTTGAAATGCTTGTGAATATAAAAACAGACCCTCCCCCGACCACACCCGAAGTCGACCACACGATCGTGCGGTTTGATTTTGTAAGACCGGAAAAGCGCTTCTAAGGCAGCGTATGGTGTTGCCTCATAACGGTTATACTGTTCTCTCCCCTCCCGCCACTCCCGAATCCCCGCTGTACGAATTCGTAAAAGATCGTCATATTTTCTTTCCAGCATTTGCAGACTATACTCCTTTTCTAAGATGTGCTTTGTCATGGTCTTATATACGATTCTAGCAATCTTCTATACAAGCAGCAAGGAAGGGCTGGTTTACAGGACATACCGGAAGGAACGAAAGCACGAATAAGCGCAGCAAAGAA
>CALKAK010000075.1 GCA_937983015.1 uncultured Bacillaceae bacterium
TCTTTTTGGTAGAAAATGATTTTGTAACGGGAACGACCGTATTCGTAGACGGTGGGTATACAGCGCAGTAATCCTGAAATCAATCGTGTTCATACATCCCTTATAATCAGAATGGGTTTTGCAGTTCTGGTTATAAGGGATTTTTTGTTTTAAAATCAGCCTTTCATCTTTTCCTTTCATAGTTTGTTAGTTTAATCACGATGAATCATCGTTAAAGATGTTTGTTTGCGGTGATTCCAGGGGAGATGGAGGCGAGAATGACGATATTTCCCCCGAAAGAAAATTTTTTTGCTCATTTATCGTAACTAAAAAATTTTAACACATCTAAAAATTCGGAAAAAAGTATAGCGAATAGGAAGCCTTGGATTTCGTGGATTGATAGTGATTGTAAGGACGTATCTGTTATTCAGGAAAATAAGATTGTGGGTTGGGTGATACAAGTGGGGGTTATCCAAACGTTTGGGATGAAGAAACCACTAGTCCGTAATTTTTTGTTCGTAATTTTGTTCATACCGATGATTTTGTTAGGCTGTGACCAGGGGAGCTCACCGGAGATTGCATCCCATGAAGCTGATACGGAAACGGAAGGAGAGAAAGAAGTTCACGACTCGATCAATATTTTTCGAAAAAGCACCGGACAAATCCTGAAGATCGCAAGCGTCTCCCGAATCAATTCTTTAAATCTGCAAGTAACCGAGGATTAGAGTTCAAAGGACGCGTTCCGGCTTATCTTTGAACCTTTGCTGAGCCGGGATGAACATTGGGAAATTGTTCCAATCCTTGCCGAACGTTACGAGATCAGTGCTGATGGTAAAGGGGCCACGCTCCATTTGCGGAAGGGAAGCCCATTCCATCCGCACCAATCGGCAGGGCCGGTGGGAATGAAAGCGAACGATGTTGTCGCTTCCATGGAAAATGGGAATCCCACTCCCCGGTAGTGCAAAGAATTTTCTTGAATTCCCGGTGGGGAGCTATAGAATGATTATACTGTAGAATTGCAAATGGAAAGACCGTCCTATCTCATCCTGGAAATGCTTGCCGATCCGTTGTATCCTTCCGTCATCATGCCTGAACCGCTCGTTCATACTTCGACACTGGGCATCTAGGGAGCGGTTAAATTTTTCGGTACTGGTCCGTATCGATGGGTTGTCCATGATGATGGCGAAATGGTTTTAAAAGGTTTGAAAAATATCAGATACCTGGTGGGGAAGGAAGTGGTCTGGCAGGAGAAAAACGAGTATTTTATGACAGAATGGAATATTACACGGTGCCGGATGAGCCGGAACGAATCGCGGGCTTGATCGACGGTCAATACGATCTGGTTTACGGAATTTCACCTGCACATATAGCAGCAATCGACGAGCATCCTCAACTTATGACCCAATCTCACCCCGATCGACTCGTCCTCGTTATTTTTAATTTAAAGGATAGACTTTTTAGTGATCGCAAAGCAAGACGGGCAATTGGATTTGGTCTTGATTCCGAAAATATTTTGCGATCGGTATTCCATGATGAACGTTTTTATCAAGCAGAAGGTAGTCTGTTTTTGCGAGAATAAAAAGTCTTTCCGAATGTAACGGTAAGCGCCGTATATCAAGGGCAAAATCTGGATTGTGCACGGTTCTTATTGGAAGAGGCGGGGGATCAAGGTGCAGAGATGGTGATCATCACGGAAGAGAACGAGCCATTGGTATATGAGATTACGGTACGGGTTCAGGAAATGTTAAACGATTTCGGTATGAACGCAAGAATAGAAACATTTCAAAAACGATTTTTCGTGAATAATTGGAGTCAGCCCGAAAAATGGGATCTGTTTGTCACAACA
>CALKAK010000076.1 GCA_937983015.1 uncultured Bacillaceae bacterium
CTGTTATCATCCGGTAATTCTGTGCCCGGAACGGCTATAAATGCCGTAAACTCCTTAATTCCGTCATCGCCGTTTTCTGATTTATCAGATGTCTCATCCGATTGGCAACCTGCTACCAGGACTAAAGCTACAATTAGTACTGATAGGAAAGACAACAATTTTTTCAAACCAATCGCCTCCGTGAATTTTGTACTGTGAATATGGACCCCCAGAGACAAAATTAGTAACTCACTTTACAATGCTTCTAACCCTGTACTCCATGAACCCCCCCCTATTTCGACTTATAATAGCGCTTTCATACAATTGTAAAACTTTGTTCGTTTAATAAACTAACTTTACTTATATTGTATTGAAAGCTAGCATTTATGTCAATACTAATCTTTCGTTATTTTTTAATGTTATAATTTGTTTTTACATTTTTGTAAAATCGATTTTTATTATATCCGTAAATATTTCCTCGTATGATTCTTTTCAGCCAGTTCGTTTCTATTAGTTCTAAAGTCGCATTTGTCAGTCCCGATTTTTTGATTACTCCCAAAAAAGGAAAAAACATTCTTGTTGTAAACAAAAAACTATTTCTGTATCTCCAATCTTCTTATATCGAAATGATTATTTCTTACATGCGCAAAAACCTTTGTAATGCAATATCTTGAATCCCCGGCAAAAATTCATGTCCGTATTCGTAATAAATTAACATTTCTTTATTTGACTGTATTTTATTGTAGGTGGCAAATTGAGTAGAGGGTGGACAGATCATATCTCTCATGGCAGTTACCCATAATACGTTCGCGGTAATTCGTTCAGCCAAGTTTTGAATATCAATATATCCCAAGCGGTTAAAGATTTCCTCATGTCTTTCGTGGGCGGGATCAAACTGTCTGAAAAAGTACGCAATTTCTTCATACGCAGAACTTTGAATATCCATTTCCCACACGCGTTTATAATCCGATAAGAAAGGATATAACACGACTACTTCTTTCACATCCGGATGTAGTGCGGCACAGGCAATCGCTAATGCCCCGCCTTGCGAACCGCCGAAAATACCGACGCGATTCTCATCAACGGTATCCAGCGACTTCAAAATTCGCGAAGCTTGAACTGTATCCAGGAATACATTGCGATAATATAGATTATCCGGATTCGGATCATCAAGCCCCCGGATGATATGACCGCGCAGCGTAGTCCCTTCAACCTGTAATGTGTCTGTGGATTTTCCTCCTTGACCGCGACAATCCATCGCTAGCACGGTAAACCCTAGTGAGGCGTACCCGATTTTATCAAACCAGTCGCCGCTATTAACCGAGTAGCCATGAAACATCAAGATACCTGGACCGGGTACTTTTTTATGCTTTGGTCTGGCGAGCATACAACGAATTTTAGCACCGCCTACCCCTTTAAAATACAGGTCAAAGCATTCCACCCCGGGTGCATCTATGTTTGCTTTAACTAATTCATAATCAAGGCTGATTTCATCAAGTTCGCGTAATGCTCTTGCCCAGTATTCATCGAAATCCTTCGGTTTGGGGCTTTTTCCCATGTACGTTTTTAGTTTTTCAAGCGGCATATCTAGGTGCATCTATTTCTCCTCCATTTCAATTGTTTTATTGATTACAAATTAATTGTTATAAAGCTTCTATGTATTGTCACGATCATTTATAGTAAAAAAAATTGATCGCTGGTCACTAACTGTCAGCATTAAAGATTCATTGCAGATGTTTACCGCTTCAGGTAGTATTCCTGTATCAAGTGACATAAAAATAGCCGAGTTGAAATGAAGTACCAATGGAAGCGTATTCCTTATCATTCATCATCTAATTTATATACTGGTGGTCACTGGCCAATTCAGCAGTATATTTTTTTCGCCATTTTTGTACCATCCAACGTCTAGTGGCAAATATCGCCCGAAACCATTCATCAAATCCCTGAGCAAGCCAGACCCCAAGTAAACCCAGTTCCAGTCGGATACCGAGAATATAGCTTAAAACAACAGCAATGCCCCACATACTGATGACTCCAATCATTACCGGAAAGCGAACATCACCAGCCGATTTTAATGAACTCATCAATACAAGATTCATCGCTCTTCCTGGTTCAATAAACACGATCGCCCATAAAACCGGTAAAGCTATCGAAACAATAGTTTCATCTATCGTAAACAATTCTATTAATGGTCTGCCGATCAATGCGATCGCCAATGAAATGATAAAAGAGATGAAGGTTGCTAGTTTTAATGTTCGTATTGTCCGATTATAAGCACGTTCAAATTGTCTGGAACCAATATTACGGGCAACGAGAAGCTGGTTCCCCTGGGCAATGGCTGAAGAAAACAAAAAACATATCATTGATATGTTTACAATATAAACACGGGCAGATAAATATGCGGAGCCCAATAATGATACGAACCCAGTAATAACGAGCTGGGAAATTTGATGAGAAAAATATTCACCTGCAGACGGCAAGCCGATGGATAATACCTCCAAAATGTCACGTTTCGGTATCTTTATGACATGTTTAATTCGAATTCTAATTCCTATGATTTTAAAAGTTAAAATCAGGAGAGTGACGAGAGCGAATAACCGGGCAGCAACGATCGCCCAGGCTACGCCGGTGACACCTGTAACTGGCAAGTCGAATGGCCCGGTGATAGCGATATAATTTCCGGCCACACTGATGATATTCATAAATAAAGTGACGATCATCGCTTCTTTTGTATATCCGTAACTTCGTAAAATTGAACCGAGCACCATGGACAGTGCTTCAAATAAAAGTGAAATACTCGTTATTCTTAAAAACGTCAAGGCATAATGATGAACAATTCCTTCAAGGGCATAAAATTGCAAGAGAAAATTTGCAGAAGAGAAAACGAGAGCCGTCACAATAAAACCCAGCCAAAAGTTCACACCAAAAGCCGATCGACTGAGCTGGGTTGCGCGATTGAAATTTTTAGCACCGATATTTTGACCAATTAAAATCGTCGAACCGATAGCGGTTACATTAAAAACGAGAATAAATAAATTTAAAATTTGATTGCTGACTCCGACGCCAGCAACGGCATCGTCGGAATAATGGCTCAAGATTAAAGTAGCTAAAATCCCTACACTCATGTGTAAAGATATTTCAATGAAAATAGGCCATGTAATGCTGAAAAAGGAAGGATCTTTAACAACATTTTGCTGTGATGTCACTAGCATTCTCCTCTAACTTATTAACTTTTCTTCAAGGTTAAAGTCATTCTGTAGCAAAAATTCTTCTATCTCATCCTCCACTGCACGATAAGAAGGGAAATAAGTTTACGATATTGTACGGATGAACCTTCAATTATAAAAGGATGGAGTTACTTCTCGTTTAAAACCATCATTTACTTTATTTAACGCATCCATATTGCATAAAAATGTGTTCGAGCGATTGTTTCTCTGTGTAGAAATTCTTTATGAAATCAAGTACATTTATTAAAAATCAATAACTTTCCAGAAGGCCTCTTTCGGCTCGTGATTTTCATCAAACAGGAACGGCCAGTTTTTCCTTCCCACGACCGGAAAATTGTCGAGCCATGTATAATCATCAGCAATTCCCCAGAATGTGACGCAGGTGATGACATCTTTATATTCCCGTAACAGGGTAAAAATCTTCTCATAACGGTCAGCCTGTTTTTCTAGCATTTCCTTCTTCGGTTCTTTAATATCGGTCCGGTGATCCTCGAAACGGAACATAGAAATATCCAGTTCAGTCAATTGAAGCTGCAGGCCTAAAGAGGCATATTTTTCAATAGCCCGGCGAATATCGTCTAGATGGGGATCTTCCAGATTCCAGTGTCCCTGAAGACCGATACCATGGATCGGGACCCCTTTATCCAGTAAAGTTTTAACGAGAGTATAAATTTTCTCCCGTTTTTCTGGATGGGATTCATTATAATCGTTATAAAACAGCAAGGCATCCGGATCGGCCTCATGGGCAAATTCAAAAGCTTTCTCGATAAATTCTTCCCCAATAATATCCAGCCATTTTGACTTCCTTAATAAATAGTTTTCTTTATCTTCTATCGCTTCATTTACGACATCCCAGCAGTAAACATCATCCTTATAATGTGTAACAACCGTTTGAATATGGGTTTTCATCCGCTCTAAAAGTTGCTCTTTCGAAACGGTACCACCCGATTTTGTCGTAAAAAACCATTCCGGCATTTGATTATGCCAGACTAAAGTATGACCGCGCATCTTCATGTTGTTCTCTTTTGCAAAGCGGACAATTTTATCAGCCACCTCAAAGGTGAAGGTCCCTTCTTTCGGCTGTAAGTTTTCCGGTTTCATTTCATTTTCAGCTGTCAGGCTGTTGACATGTTTGATTAATAAATCCTTTTGTGTCTCCACAGTCCGTGCATTCACTGCCGCTCCGATATCAAAATAATTTTCGTACTTTTTATATAATGATGGAAGCTTTTGCAGTGCAGTCAATCCCAATACCCTCCCCGCTTGATTATCAATCATCCATATTGCCAGCAATACGAATTTACCCGGTAAAACAGTCATGTATCTTCTAAATTAAAGCGCAACAGAAAATCTATTCTGTTTTGCTTTTACGAAATTACGAAAGCAAACAAGATAAAGCAGATGAAAATCCCCGCCCCTTTTTGGTACGGGGATTTTTTTATCACCACTCGTTCATAGGTTTTGCAGTAACCGCTATTAATCAATGATTCATTATTTTTCGGAATAAATCAGGGCATCATCCAGTCCCGGATATGTGGCAGTTTCATCCCGTACTGGAATGAATTCTATTAAAGTAAATTCATTTTTCGCAAGCGTCACAGTATAAGTGACAGTTCCTTCGCGGGATTCCAACCGCATCGTCTCATAATGGGGACTGGCCACCTGTTTTAATATTTGAACGAGTTCTTTTCCCGGATAACGCGGCCTACCCATTTCCTGCCACACCCGGAATGGATTGCCGAATTGTTCATTGACGATGGACCTTTTCATGAACACATCTTTGCTTGCAACGGGTATTTCAAAGGTAATCGTTTTGCTGCGATCTTCTTCCGGATCCATTACTAAGTTCCAGGCAATTAACGCAACAGAACCATCTTCTCTCCGGGTGATGATCGTCTCTTCGTCACGATACAGGAGATCTTTTCCTAACTGGGTAAAGAAAGTGAATAAATGGTATGTCGGTTTTGGAATACTATTGAAGGCAAGTAAGCCGAAGCCACCATGGAACTGGGCTTTGGGAACACCAGCTTCCTCAAACACATCACTGAATGTCCAGTATGAAAAAGAATCTACAATATCTCCAGCCTCACTGAGAATTCTTGCTAGATAAGTAGCATTATAGACAGTATCATGAACGGGGTTGACCGGACTGTATGAAGTATTATATTCCGTGATATGTAAAGGTAAATCGGGAAATGGCGAATTATCGATGATTTCCCTTACAGAGCGCAATTCTTCCAACATGTCTTCCGGTTCCCATAATTCCTGATAATAATAGTCGAAAGTAACTTTATGCGGTTTTTTTGCTGAATAAGCATGCCGGGTAACAAAATCAACAGGAATTTTTTCTTCATAACAGAAATTCAAAAAATCGACGAGCCAGTGATCACTGCCGCCGCAAATTGCCGGTCCGCCAACTTTCAGTTCGGGATGAACTGATTTAATGGCGTTTGCAGTCACTTTATACAGCTTGAAATACTCTTTTTTATCGGCATCTTTCCAGAAACCGGGCAAGTTCGGTTCATTCCAGATTTCAAATGGCCAGTGTAAAACTTCTTCTAAACCATATCGTTCGATAAAGTGCGTAACGAGGGCAACGATTAAATCGCGCCATTTATTGTAATCCTTTGGTGGTGTCACATTCGCTTTCCAGTAGAATATTGTCTGATCTCCTGAGGCTAATAATTTTGGCATAAATCCAATTTCCACGAAAGGACGGATTCCCAATTCCAGGAAAGAATCGAAAATCTGCTCAATGTAAGTGAAATTGTAAAAAGGAACAGATTTTCCATCTACTTCCATCTTGTTATATATGCCGATATCATCATGAAGTAAACCGTGTCCGCGAATATAAGAAAACCCGATATCTTCCTGAACTTTTCGCAGATGGTCTTGATAATCCTTTCTTAATGCGAGACCGAGTCTTCCTGTACCGATACAATACTTCCAGCGGTCATTAAACTCACCGATCCGTTCGTTACCGACAGTAATTTTTTTCAACGGATATTCACTTCCTTCATCGTTTTGTTACCGTTTTCATTGATACAATTATACCAGCAACTAGTTAGTTTGTCCATTAGATAAACTAAATTTTCCGATATTATCTTTGGCAGCATTTTCTACGCATTTGTCTATTCCGGTAGATAATGGGTGTATGCACATACGAACTCTTTTCTCGCCGTTAACCAAGCACGGTTGCCGGAAAGATACACTATCTAATTAAAAGACAAACGTCAGCAGCGGCCATGTATTCTTATAATGGAAAGTACAAACGAAGGTCCTGTTTATTCTTTTATAAAGACATTCAAGGGTCCTATGTTTTGGACAGGGCTTTTTGCAGCTGATTGATTATTGGGGTTAAATAAGCAGGAAGCTGAATTCATCGTTTTTCTAACGATGAACATCATAAAAATCCTCAACGTTCCTTGATAATGAAGAACAAAATCCAGAGCAAATTTTAAACGATTCGGAAACATCCCCTTTCCGGAATGAAATGAACGGGAATTTCAGGAAATTTTTCTTGCAGATGCTCTGCCAACATTCGCATGCCGGGCTGCTCACTTTCCAAATGGCCAATGACAAGTAATGCTTTATTTCTCCCGAATTGTATTGCATCCCTGATAAATTCCGGTGTTTCCCATTCCGGACCTTCTCCATAGATTACGAGATCGAGATCAAACTTTTCTAGAAGGGGAATTACGTTTTCTCCACCACCTCGGTAGCCGACAAAAATGCCTAAATTTTTACATCGCATCTTTAAATCGCCCATAAAACGAACATGATCGAGTTTAAGCTGGCTTTTTACATGTATTGAAATTTCATGTAGTGTCATTTCCGGTAATTTCACAATAGATGCGGCCGGTAAATGCTGGACGACATACGGTTCCCAGTTCAATATGTGAATGAGGCCAGACGTTATCCAATCCGGTTTATATTTATGGATGTAATCGTGACACCGAAAAATTGCTAAATCGTGCGCTTTTATAAATTTTAGTTTTCTTTGATAATTTTGTGTTTCACGAAATAGTTCCGGTTTTGAATGATGATAAAATACTCCTTCGTGCGCGATGACAAGATTCGCACCGAGTTCAACTGTTCTTTTTAGAACAGATACCGTAGGTATAAAGGTAACCGCGATGCCGCTCACCATTTGTTTACTCGAACCGGTTATCAGGCGATCCACGGTTTCGGTAAGTTCACCGATCGGCGCTTTTATTTGTTCGATCACTTCTTGAACAGTAATGGACATATCTCTCACCTGTTTTCTATTTTGATGAAGCCTTCTAAATTCTCTTTTTCTAGAAATATTGAAAATGCCGGGAATTCCCGTTTCTCATCAGAACAGAGACGATATTTTTCCCGTCATCCAGGAAACGATGCAATGGCTCCGCACCCTGCAGGTCTATCTTCTCACATCCTTTTCTACTTGATCGTAAAATGCGAACATAAGCAAATTTCCTTTTACGTTCGAGTCCATATTTCAATGGTTTCATTTATGATCAATAAGCCGATTCCGTCCACTACATCCATTAATTCCTTCGTCGGCATATGATGACTAGTCTAAATGAGGGTCACCCACCTTTTTTTAACATCTTAAATCATCGGTTGCGAGCGTAACGATTAGTGACAACCCCCGAAGCCAGCGAATTAAGACCCTCGCATAACTTCTTGCCGTTTCATAAACTAGCTTCCAGAAAAAATTCCCTAGAATTAAAGCGAAAGGCACGGAATCCAGTGTTTGACATGCTTGTATCAATCAACTGATCCCTCTGAACAATTCTTTTTAAAGAAATATTAATTTGTTTCATAGATAATCCAAAAATGCATTTTTTTTACATTCATCTTTTGTCTTTTTTCTTTGTTCCTGTAAGGAAAAAAACCATACGAAAAGTGAAGTTTTTTTTCGCGGGGTTCGCGGGAATTAAGATTTTTTCAACTCATGATATTATTCACTCTTTCCCTTATAGATAAAATTATCAAGATTCATCGGCAAACCTTCACCAGATATATCGCGGCAGTGCAGGCACCGGTGAGGAAACCACCACCCCAAATATATTCATCTGATAATTTATAGGTTTATAAATCGATTGAAATTTCATGCCATTCTTTTCCATAAAAGGAGTAGGGATAGCTATACGTATGGATTCTCACAACGACGCGCATATAGACAAAAAGCCATCCAAAACGACGATAGCTGATTTCACTGACTTGAACTCGCCAAAACATATGTGTTTGAGGAGATAGTTATAATTGGGCTTGTGGTATTCATAAAAACTGTTAACGATCCGATTAACC
>CALKAK010000077.1 GCA_937983015.1 uncultured Bacillaceae bacterium
ACTAAGGGGGCTAATTAAAGTCCATATAGAGTTTGGAATTGTGGCAATAGCCCACAATATAGTGAAGGTACTCCTCCAACGAGGGCTATCTTCAGATGAAAATAACAAACGCAAGTGGGATCAGGAGAAAAACCTCCAACACTTGCGTTTATTTTTGGACAGCCCCTTTTTACTGTTTTTGGATTTGCTGGATGCTTTCCGGATTTTGTAGGGTAGAAGTATCACCGAGCTCTTCACCTAAGTAGGCGGCACGGACTAATCTGCGCGCAATTTTTCCACTCTGCGTGCGCGGCAAGCTATCAACAAAGATTATGTCCTTTGGTAAAAATGCCTTCCCTAGCTTTTGACTGATGAGTTCCATGAGTTCCCCCATTGTCTTGCGTTCATCATCTGTTTTTTCATGAAGAACAACGAAGATGACCGGTACCTCTCCTTTTACCTCATCGGGAATGCCGACGGCGGCAGACTCTTTCACGTTTGGATGCGCAGCAACAGCTGATTCTAAATCGGCCGGCCCCAGTCTTTTTCCGGCAATATTCATCGTATCATCACTACGCCCCAAGATATACCAGAAACCGTCCTCATCAATTTGGGCGTAATCGCCATGATGCCATAAACCTTCCCATGTTCGCCAGTAACTCGCCAGATACCTTTCCCGATCTTGGTAAAAGGAATACGTCATACCGAGGAATGGTTTGGTGATCACCAGGTCACCCACTTCATTCTCAATAACAGGTTCGCCGTCTTTATTAACTACGGCCGCAGCCATACCCGGTGCAGGACCGTGGAAAGAACACGGTTTTAAAGGTTTGACCGGCACACAACTCAAGATACCACCCGATACTTCCGTACCACCCGAATAATTGATGATCGGACAGCGGTTTTCACCAAATTTTTCCAAATACCAGAGCCAGGCAGGTGGACTCCAGGGTTCTCCTGTCGAACCTAAAATTCGTAGCGATGACAAATCATACTTTGTTTCCGGTGCATCGAGCTTTCTCATTAACGAGCGTACAACTGATGGCGCTACACCAAAAATTGTAATCTTATGTTTTTCGATCAGTTCAAAGAGGCGCTGTTCATCGGGATAATCAGGACTTCCCTCATAAATGACAGCAGTGGCACCGAGGATCGCAGTGCCAAAAATCAGCCACGGTCCCATCATCCAACCGATATCCGTTAACCAGAACATTCGGTCACCAGGCTTGACATCAAAACAAAAATACATATCAATAGCATTTTTTAGAGGAAAACTGTAATGGGTATGGTTCGTACCTTTCGGTTTTCCGGTCGTACCCGATGTATAGATGATCATCATGGTTTCATCGGAAGCCATCGGTTCGGTCTTAACAGGTTTTAATTTTTTTCCTAATTCAATTAAATCTTCGTAATGAAGCACGTGTTTTTGATCGTTGGAAACTTGAGAGTTATTTATTCCTGGTTTGCGGTTCACATAAATCACTTTTTCTAGAGTTGGAACGAGGGCAACAACTTGTTCGGCAACCTTTTTCATATCGATCCTTTTACCTCTGCGGAAAAACCAGTCACAAGCAAACAGCCATTTCGCTTGAGCAGCGTTCAAACGGGTGGCGATGGAGTCGGCTCCGAAACCGGAAAAACAAGGGATGATGATGGCTCCCAGTTTTGCACAGGCAAAGAGAATCGGTTGAATTTCTGGTACTTGTGGCAAGAATACGCCGACACCGTCTCCTTTTTTCAGTCCCAGTTTTTTCAAGGCGCTAGCGAGGCGATCGGTTTCTTCTTTCAATTTTTTAAAAGTGACGGTCCTTGTTGCACCATCTTCTCCTTCCCAGATTAAGGCGAGGCGGTCTCCATGTCCTTTTTTCACATGCTTTTCTAGAGCGTAAAGATAGAGATTGGTTAACCCACCTTTAAACCAGCGAGTGAACTCGATACCATCGCTAAAGTCATAGACGGCCTCATATTCTTTAATCCAGGGAATGTCTAATTCGTTCAAGATCGCCGGATAGAACCAATCCGGTTCATTGGCTGCGCGTTCCAGTAATGTTTCGAAATCGGGAATGGAATGTTTTTTACTGAACTTTGTAATATTGGCATTTTCAATCAGTTCATTTGTTGGGTGCCAGACAACCCTTCCTTCCATAGATGCAGGATCTTTCATTCCTGATTCCTCCTCGGCAATAAATTCAGAAAATTGATATATTTACAAAAACATAATAAGATAAATATAATTATTCGTCGACTTTTTTGCTGTCGTAATAACATGACAGTGCAGGTGAGTCACGTGAAAATAAAACAGCCTCTCTTGAAGAAGCGATGGGTATTATGGGGATTGATCTTATTAGTCACGTTTATATGGGGGTATGCCTGGGTCATCATGAAAGCAGCGTTAAAATATATCGGACCCTTTACCTTTTCGTCTTTGCGTTTTATTACCGGTACAATCACTATGCTGATCATCGTTGTGATCTTAAGACTCGGGATGCCACCTAGACGCTACTGGAAACATCTTGCGTTGATCGGATTTCTGCAAACCGCCGTTATGTTCCTGTTCGTAATGTTTGCGCTTCGTTTTGTCGATGCCGGAAAGTCATCCGTTCTTTTATATTCCATGCCGATCTGGAGCAGCTTATTAGCCGCGAAGTTCCTAAATGAAAAATTAACAGGAGTGAAAATAACCGGTTTATTGCTAGGAATAACCGGTTTACTCGTTATCGTCGGAACGGATCTCATCCGTCTAAAGACGCCTGGCGTCATCCTTGGTGAAACATTAATCATCACCGCCGCGATAGCGTGGGGAATTTCTAATGTATATTACCGCAAATTTGTTAATGAACTTCCCCGGGTACAGGTATCCGCTTTTCAAATGCTCTTTGGCACGATCGTGATCTTATTGACGGCCCTGATCATGGAATGGGGGAAGCCGGTTGTATGGAATGCGGAAAGCATTTACTATATTTTATTTACCGGGATTTTAGCCTCTGCTTTTTGTTTTACCCTCTGGTTTAAGGTGATCGGTGAGATCGATATGGCGACGGCCACGATTTCCTCCATGCTGGTACCGGTGTTCGGTCTTGCTTTAAGTCAGTTTATCCTTGGTGAAAAGATGACAACTAGCGTTTTAATCGGCTCCGCTTTGATTATTTTCGGTATCGTCATCGCGGTAATGAAAACTTCACCCGTTCAAAAAAAGGCCCGGATTGATCGCGAGCCTTAGTAAAATGAAATCCGGTTTTAAATACATGATCGATAAGTTTACATGATAAAATGGTGATTCTTTCGAGGAAGTTGAACGGATTAGAAAAGTAAAAATCCGATAGTGATCGGGATAAAACTATAGAATAATATCATGACACAAAACCCCATGATGTCACGAATGTCAAGGCCGGCTATAGCCAAGGCAGGAAGCGCCCAAAATGGTTGGATCATGTTCGTCCAGGCATCGCCCCAGGCTACCCCCATAGCGGTTTTTGCCAGATCGGCATCAATAGCCAGAGCCGCGTCGATCATGATCGGTCCCTGCACAGCCCACTGACCGCCACCAGAGGGGACAAAAATATTGATAAGTCCACCACTAATGAAGGATATATATGGTAATGTATATTCATTAGCAAAGGAAACAAACCATAAAGAAATTTGTTCTGAAAGACCCGAGTAGGTCACCATCCCCATGATCCCTGCATATAACGGGAACTGGATAATAATACTCCCGGCATTTTTGACGCCATTTGCAACCGTATTTAAAAATTGCCGTGGTGTTTTATGGAGGAGAATGCCCAAAAATAAAATGGTAAAGTTAACAATATTAATATTTAAGTCGAATCCCCTTGTAATAAAGTGATAGGCGATATATCCTAGCCCCATGAATCCGACCAATAAAGAGATGATTTTACTGTTTTCTAGCTTTTCTGCAGGTGTCTTCGGTTCCGTAAAGGTCATAACCGCTTCATCCTCGGGTAGCGACCATTGGGAACGATCTTCAATTGTCTTACTGTTTTTCGGGATCAGGAAACGATTAAAAATCGGTAACGTTAATACTAGTGCAACGACGATAAAAATATTTGTTGCGCTAAAAAGGGTTTCACTTACCGGTACAACACCCATTTTTTCTTCCAAAAAATGCCCGGGTGTGGCAACGGTTAAAGGGATGGAACCGGAAAACCCCCCATGCCAGACTAAAAAACTACTGTATGCTGCCGCTACTAAAATGCGAAAATCAACCTCAGTCACTTGCCTGGCGACGTGAATGGCAAAGAGCGCGCCGACAACAAGGCCAAAACCGTAGTTAATTAAACAGGCCATTGCGGCAACAAACGTTACTAACATTACAGCCTGACCGGGGGTTTTTGCCAGCTTGCTCAGCCTTGTAAGAAAGTTTTTAACGATGGCGGTATTTGCCAGTACATATCCTGTGATGACGACGAGAGCCATTTGCATGGAAAAGGCTAGTAAATCCCAGAATCCGTCCCCCCAATGGGCAAGCATCTCGACAGGGCTATTTTCTGTAAAGATAACTCCTAGGAAAAACACGATAAAGGTGAGAATAATAGCGAAAAGGTAGGCATCGGGTAGGTAGCGCTGGACGAGCCGGTCGAAAAAATTAGTTATTGCTCCCATCTAAACCCTCCTTTTTAAATCTTTAATAATATTAATATATTCAGAATATAAAATCAATAACACTCTTACCAACTATAAGAAGGGGACGTAAAGAATGTATTGAAATTTTTCTGTTTATTATGGGGAAAGTTTTTTTACAATAAATAGTTTTCTGTAACGCAAGTTCCAAAAATTGTTCGAAAAAGTAATGTTCGATCAATAATTAGATTGAATTTAAGATAGATCTTGTGCTTAATTATATGAGGAAGGATGATAGTTTTTTAGAAAAGATATTTTGCTAAAATTGTAAACATGACATCATCATGATTTACGGAAAAGGAAGATCGAACGAATGAGTCACCTCAGCGATGTTATTGACAATTTTAAAGCTCTTTTACAAAAGTATCCTGATGATCAAAAATACACGATGAAGTTCTATTCATTTTTCAAAACCGTGCATTTTTCAAATGTCGATTATATACCTTATCTTGAAATGGGTACCATCTTAAAATATGAAAAACCGAATATCTTTTATGATTTGAAAAAATCCTTTAATAGAAACTTCATTATTGAAGTCGTTACGAATTCTACGCTGGATCTTGATGAAGCAATAAAGCGGATTGAAAGGATCAGCGCGAAAAAGGTGCACTAAAAAATCCCCTGTTAAACAACCGGGGATTTTTTAGAGGATGTTTCCTTTTTCTGTTTTTCTTTATACTTGGTCCATGAATCTTTTGCGCGGGCTCTAATTTTTGGGGGGACTGATGGATCGGTAAAGAGCATACTGAATACTTTTAAAGCTTTGTGGTACTGGTCGAGGCGGGTATATATATCGCCCATTAAAAACAATAATTGATGTTCGTCCATCACTTCTTCGACATCTTCGCGAGCATAAGCATCTTCATAAAAGCGTAATGCTTTTGCCAAATATCGTTTTTCTTGGCCTGGGAGATTTTGATAACGATAGAGCCAGGCGATACGTAAAAACAAATTGGCGGTGATGATCGATTTTTCACCTACTAGATAAGAAGTCAGGGCAGCCCATTTATATGCTTGTAGCGCCTGATGAATATTTCTGTTATGGCAAAGATCGGGAATCGCCGGGAGTTTTGCAAAATATTCTTTTTCCAGGGTTTGTCTGTTCGCTGGTGTCAACCTGGAAAAAGTTGATGTAAAGGCGAAACCGCAATATGGACATACGAAGACATCATAATATAAAGGATTTTCACCTTGATAGTAGGTGCAGTAATCGCTGTCTTGTTTGATCATTTTTACCGCACTCGAACGAACTTGTTTACTCGTAAATTCCTTTGCGCAATACAGGCAAACGACCTTTTTATCATATAATGGTGCTAATTTTATGGATGACAATTCGATCACCTGCTTTATAAATTTTCAAGAATATATATGTGCAAATCATCACAAATAAAGTATAGCTCAGAGGGAAGAATGGTGTATAGGGGTCCAATGACCGATTTCCATGCCAGCAATTAAAGCCCTTTGCAGGTGTTTAGGATAAGAATTAAAATGCGGAACAGGATTTTTATATAAAATATATGAACTTAAAAAGATCCTTTTAGAAAATTGAAGGGTGACACTTCTCATGTCACCCGCAAAAAAAGACAAAATCAGCCGGGAGCATCCGCATTCACTTGTTCCAACTTTCTTTCGGAATGATCGACAACGATAGCACAAACAGCATCCCCCGTAATATTAACGGTTGTTCTGAACATATCAACGAGACGGTCCACTCCAAGAACGAGAGCGATCGCCTCTAAAGGGAGCCCCACTGAAGTTAGAACCATGGTCAGCATGATGACACCTACACCTGGCGCTCCCGCTGTACCGATACTGGCAAGTGTGGCGGTAAGCAAGATCGTTAAAAGTTGGCCGACGGTTAAATCATGACCGACTATTTGTGCGATGAAAACAGTTGCTACACCTTGCATGATCGCTGTACCATCCATGTTGATCGTCGCCCCCAATGGTTGTACGAACCCGCTCACCGTTCGGGATACACCTAATTTTTTTTGCGCAGCCTCCATGGAGACGGGTAATGTTGCGTTGCTACTTGAAGTACTGAAAGCGACGATCATGGCCGGTGAAAATCCTTTAAAAAACTTGAGCGGGCTCATTTTACCGAAAAATGATAACGCCGGGCAATAAACGATCAGCACATGGAGAATTAATACGGTTACAACAAGGATAAAGTACTTAAACATAGCGGCGATGCCATCCAAACCTTCACCACCGATTACGGTAACGATTAGAGCGAAAGCACCGATTGGAGCGTATTTCATAACGAGTTGTACAAGATACATGTTGATGTCATTCAATTGCTCGAAAATTCTCTTTAAACCATTTGTTCTTTCACCTAAGCGGGCGATCGCAAACCCGATAAATAACGAAAAGGCGATTACCTGCAACATCGCCTCTTCCGTCATGGCGGTAATCGGGTTGGTCGGAATAATATTGGTTAATGTATCGATTACAGATGGTGCCTCAGTAACCTCAAATTCGTCCATAGGTAATTGGAATTTTCCGACACCTGGTTTTACAAGTAAAGCGGCTGACAGGGCCAAAATAACGGCGATCGCGGTCGTTATTAAAAAGAAAGTGATCGTTTTTAAGCCGATTCGTCCTAACTTTTTTGGGTCGCTAACCCCGGCGGTCCCTAAAACAAGCGATACGAACACGATCGGAATAACGAGCATTTTAATCAGATTGACGAAAATTTTCCCTAACGGTACAAAAACATAAGTATTAATAGGATCGAAGAAATCGGATAACCATAAATTCAAAATAAGACCGACAACGAAGCCCAAACCGATTCCTGTTAAAATACGAGAAGTTAATGACAATTATATAGCCCCCTTATCAATATTTCGAACCGCGACAAATTCACTTAACCGATCACAAATATATGATGGAAAGATCGACAAGCCCCACCCCCTTTTAAAGGAGAATCCTCCTTGTATTAAGAAATGATGGTATATGCAAAAAGATACTTGTATTATTAAAAATATATTCGGTAAACAAAAATCTTTGTAAATTTTTCAAAGAAAAAGTTAGCAACGGTCATTGACATTTTTGATAATAAATATTATTATCTACTAGTGGCAAAAGTAGGAATTAATCCCTTATCGTGCTTACGGATGCCAACAAGGTTGTTTTCGTAAAATAGTACGATGGATGGATCAGAAAATCGATTACAAATCGGCCAAAGCGTTTAAAAACATCATTTTGCCATGTTATGCGCAGAATGTCACAAACCTGCGTGAAAGGGCAAATGTTGATTAAAAACTTTTTTCGTTTTGCCATTTTTATAAGAACTTGTATTTTTAGGGACCGGAAATGGCCCGCAGGTAGTTTCCCGCAACACTTATTCCATAATTGTAAGTACTTTGTGAATATTCTGTGAAGGCTGTTGATTTTTGTCGAATGTTGTACTATCATAATTTTGGGAAAATACGTCGGATTATATGGATTTAAAAGAGTCGGTTAATAGGAATACATCATTAATAATTATTTTGGAGGAATTCGAATGGATCTTTTGACGAAAACAAGAAAAATAAACAAGTTGTTGCAAAGTACCAATGGTGAACCGGTTAACTTCAATGATATGGCACAAACTTTATTTGAAGTGATTGACGCTAACATATTCGTTTTGAGCCGTAAGGGTAAGCTTCTCGGCTATGCGATCTCTCAGCAGATCGAAAATGACCGCATGAAACAAATCTTGAATGATCGGCAATTCCCTGAAGAATACACGAAAAACTTATTCAATATCCATGAAACATCCGCCAACCTAGATGTTTATAGTGAATACAGTGCTTTTCCGGATGAGAACAGAGAATTATTCAAGACAGGCTTAACGACGATCGTTCCGGTAATCGGTGGCGGGGAAAGACTTGGTACATTGATTCTCTCTCGCCTGGATCGTCCTTTCGATGATGACGATCTTGTATTAGCCGAATATGCGGCAACGGTTGTTGGCATCGAAATTTTACGGGAAAAAGAAGAAGAAATTGAAGCGGAAGCTCGCAGCAAAGCGGTTGTACAAATGGCGATTAGCTCATTATCTTATAGCGAATTAGAAGCTGTGGAACATATTTTCGAAGAACTTGAGGGAACAGAAGGGATTCTTGTTGCGTCTAAAGTTGCCGATCGCGTAGGAATTACCCGCTCTGTTATCGTCAACGCCCTAAGAAAATTAGAAAGTGCCGGTGTCATCGAGTCACGTTCACTAGGTATGAAAGGTACTTATATCAAAGTGCTCAATGATAAATTCCTCTCGGAACTGGAAAAAGCCAAATTATAATCCGGTTGGGAATGTGAATAAAATAACATGAACGATAGCCATATCCTTAAAGGGTGTGGCTTTTTGTTTATTAGCTAGCGATATTGGTTCGAACAAGTTTTCTGGATTGGGATTTTCGAAGATCGGTGAATGTAATGAACGAGGAATGTGTGGGAGCGGGAAAAGATGACGAGTGCACAAACGGTTTACTATGGAAAAATCCGATGTGGGCAATGGCGGCTCTATATTGCGGCTACGGAAAAAGGACTCTGCTATGTTGGGAGTGCCAATGGCGATTTTCAGAAAATGCTTCATTGGCTCAGAAAGAATTTCCCGAATGCCCGTGTAAGAGAAGCTAAGGAAAGATTAACCGATTATCAGCGACAATTTGCAGAATACTTTTCTGGTCAGCGGAAAACCTTTTCTTTCCCGCTCGATGTAATCGGAACATCCTTTCAACAAAAGGTGTGGCATGAATTATTAAACATTCCTTACGGTAGCACGGTTTCCTATGCAGATATTGCTGGGAAAATCGGTCATCCGCGTTCCGTGCGAGCCGTAGGAAATGCCGTAGGGGCAAATCCCTTATTGATCGTGATTCCCTGTCACCGGGTGATCCGTAAAAATGGAGCGCTCGGTGGCTTTAGGGGCGGTTTGTTGATGAAAAAGCAACTACAATGGTTGGAAGCGCATCATCTTTCGAGAAAAACCCTTTAAATCCCCACGCTTAATTTCACGGACAGGACCTCCTGCTATGACTGGTAAATTTCGCGGTGTATGACACTTTTCAGGTCTATCAGGAAAAAGAGGTGAATAGTGATAAACATATAGCCCGGTATTTAAACAGGGGGTCCGCCGTGGAAAACATAGTGAAAATTGTTGTGATCAATATTTTGACCGTACTATTTTATCTCGTGATGGTTGTTATGATTTTTCATTCTGTTTTAGGAAATATATTGGCGGATATCGGACTTTATCCTACGTTTGCATTCGGTGAATGGATCGTATTTGTTAGTATACTTGTCATTCACGGGATTCCTTTTGCTCTATATTTTATCCGTAAGGAATGGCTAAAAACGTCCTTAAAGGTGATACATTACACGGGCGTTGTCGGCCTTTTATTTTTGCTCGGTTTTACGATCGGTCTCGGGATCATTTATAAAATCCTCCCCGACTTACGAATCTTGCTTTGTTTGTACAGTCTGACCACTTTTTCCCATATCGCGATTCTTATTTGTGTTTCAAGATACGCTAGTGAATGAATGGTCTTCTGTAAATGAAAAAAGAATGCGCAAGAATCTGGTCTAGCGCATTCTTTGTTATTGATATTTTTATCTTTCGATCATCATGGCGATACCGATTCCCCCGCCAACACAAAGAGAAGCGACACCGAGGTGAGAGTCTCTTTTTTGCATTTCGTGAAGTAAAGTTACGAGAATCCGGGAGCCAGAGGCCCCGATTGGATGACCGAGAGCGATGGCACCACCGTTTACATTGACTTTTTCCTCATCCAGGGCGAGATCACGGATCACGGCGATACTTTGGGAAGCGAAGGCTTCATTGATCTCGAATAAATCGATCTCCTTTGTCGTTTTGCCTGTTTTATCAAGGAGTCCCTTGATGGCGTAATATGGCGCATATCCCATCATCACCGGTTCCACACCGACCTCATGGTACGCTTTAATCTTGCCCAAATATGGAATACCGAGTTTTTCCGCACGTGATTTTTCCATCAAAATCAAGGCGGCTGCCCCATCGTTAATACCCGATGAATTCCCCGCTGTGACGGTGCCGTCTTTTACAAAAGCGGGTTTTAAACGAGCCAGATCCTCGAGGGTTGTATTTTTTCTGACGTACTCATCCTCAGAAAATAGGGTCTCTTTCCCCTTTTTGTCCCGAACAGGGACCGGGACGATTTCTTCATTAAAACGGCCCTTTTCGATGGCACGGGTGGCCTTTTTTTGGGAATTTAAGGCGAATTCATCCTGTTCTTCTCGTGTGATCGAAAACTTTTCGGCAATTTTTTCCGCTGTTACGCCCATATGAATTTGTTCGAAAACATCTGTCAATCCATCGTAAATCAAACTATCGCGGATTTCCGTTGAACCGAATTTTTTCCCGAAACGGTGGTCATGTAGTAAATAGGGAGCCTGTGACATGTTTTCTGTACCGCCAACAACTACGACATCGGCTTCGCCCAGTTGAATAGTCTGACTACCGAGAATCACGGCTTTTAACCCGGATCCGCACACTTCATTAACGGTCATAGCCGGTGTGGTGTAGGGGATTTGCGCGTAAATGGCGATTTGCCGCGCCGGATTTTGGCCTAATCCCGCTTGTAACACATTACCGAATATTACGGATTGGACCTCTTCCGGATTCATATTCGCCCGTTCCAGGGCGGCTCTTACGGCAAGAGTTCCTAATTGGATAGCGGATACATCTTTTAACGAGCCCCCAAATTTTCCGATGGGGGTACGTGTAGCACCGACGATAACTACTTCTCTCAAGTTTCTCCACTCCTAAATGTTATTCCGTAACGTTCTTTTTCGGTAGAATCATATATATGAATTCATTGAAGTGCTTTCTCTTTCATTGTTTTTTCCACTAAATTATACTATCATAATTATAGTTTTAAAAGTACCAGACAGAATTTTGCTACGATAAGTAGAAGAATAGAACATAAAAGGTGGAAAAGGTATGAAAATCGGAATTGATAAAATCGGTTTTTACACACCTCATTTATATTTAGATATGAATGAACTGGCGATCGCTCGTAATGAAGATCCGGCAAAATATACGATCGGTATAGGTCAATTAGAAATGGCGGTAAATCCGATCACCCAGGATTCGGTAACGCTTGCTGCCAATGCGGCTCTAGAGATTTTAGAAGATGATGATAAGGAAAAGATCGATCTTGTCATTTTCGCTACAGAAACAGGAATCGATCATTCGAAATCCGGGGCTATCTATGTACATCAATTATTAAATTTAAACCCTTATGCCCGGGCCATTGAGATGAAAGAGGCGTGTTATGCTGCTACTTGTGCGGTTCAACTCGCCAAAGGTTATATTGCGATGAATCCGGACCGTAAAGTACTGGTGCTCGGTTCCGATATATCTCGCTATGGATTGAATACTCCAGGTGAAGTGACGCAAGGGGCTGGGGCGGTGGCATTATTGCTCAGCGCCAATCCGCGAATTTTAACGCTTGAAGACAAAAGCGCCTATTATACGAAAGATATCATGGACTTCTGGCGCCCGGTATATTCGGATGTGGCATTTGTAAAAAGTAAGTATTCCAATGAACAGTACATAAGCTTCTTCCAGAAAGTTTGGAGGCAGTATCAGGAGAAAACAGGGTATAGCCTGGAAGATATGGAAGCCATCTGTTTCCATATGCCGTACACAAAAATGGGAATCAAAGTGTTACGAACGATCATTGACGAAACAACGTCTGAAGTTAGGGACCGAATTTTTAACCATTATGAAGCGAGCAAAACTTATAATAAACGGGTTGGCAATATTTACACGGGATCCCTTTATTTGAGCCTATTATCATTACTGGAAAACGGTTCCATTGAACCCGGTTCCAGAATCGGTATGTTCAGTTATGGTTCGGGAGCGGTTGGCGAGTTTTTCTCCGGCATCCTCGAACCTGGTTTCCGCGAAGTTCTACTTCCGGAAAAGCATCACGAATTGCTGGATAGCCGGCAAAAAGTAAGTGTTGAAGAGTATGAGGAAATCTTCTCACAAACGTTGCCGGAAGACGGCACGTCGGTAACTCTGCCCGTGGAAGATGATCCGGCTCCGATTTGTTTGGCCGGTATCAAAGAACATGAACGGCAGTATGTGCATAAAAATCGTTAAAAAAAGCGCCATCCTTTTTCGGGATGCGCTTTTTTTCGATCATTTATATTGTTCTGCGCGTAATTTTTCTAAAATTTCCTTCGCTAGTGCGGAGTTCATTTTTTTATGTTTCTTCAACTCAGAAGCCACTTGTTCAATTTCGTCGCCGCTGGCGCCAACGCTGATCGCCAGGGAGCGGGCGTGTAATGCCATGTGACCTTTCTGGATCCCTTCGGTCACAAGGGCACGGATTGCAGCGAAGTTCTGTGCCAGTCCCACCGAAACGATAATCGCCTCCAGTTCTTTTGCGTCCTGGTAGCCTAAAATTCTTTTTGTTAATTGGGCACCGGGGTGAATCCCGATCGCGCCACCAACGGCACCGATCGGTAGCGGGATGGTCAGACGTCCGATTAGATCGCCATTTTCCGCTTTTGTCCATGATGAGAGGGTTCGGTATTGCCCTGAACGGGCCGCGTAGGCATGGCATCCGGCTTCAATAGCCCGCCAGTCATTTCCGGTGGCGATGACGACCGCGTCGATCCCGTTCATGATTCCTTTGTTATGAGTTGCGGCTCGGTACGGATCTACATAGGCAAATTGCGTCGCCTCGATGATCCGGTCACGGACTTCTTCACCGGAGAATTCGCCATGCGCTAATAAAGAAACGGGGATACGACATGTAGCCGTGGCCAAACATTCCGTCGCGAGATTGGAGAGGATCCCCATCAGCGCTTTTCCACCGGTAAGCTCTTCCAGGATGGGTTTTACAGCCTCCACCATCGTATCGATGATATTTGCCCCCATGGCTTCCAGTGTTTCAATATGAAGATGAACGACAAAAAAAGGCGGGGTCCCCGCTTCAGCATCAGCCGGGATGTTTCTCACCACCAGATCTCTGGCGCCACCGCCTCGTTTGACGATCGATGGATGGGCGTCATTGGCGATCTGTAAGATTCTTTCTTTTTGTTCCCGTACAAGCCGTTCAGCCTGTTCCATATCAGGAACTTCTTTCAGAGCAACCTGACCGATCATCACCCGTTCTGTAATCGATGTTGTAAAACCACCAGCTTGATTGATGATTTTGGCTGCGTTGCTAGCCGCGGCGATAACGGAAGGTTCTTCGATCGCCATGGGTACGACATATTCCTTGCCATCGATCAAGAAGTTGAGCGCTACCCCCAGGGGCAATTCATAAGTAGCGATTTGGTTTTCGATCATATGATCGGCTATATCTTCGGGAAGGCGAACCCCATCGCGGAGCAGTTGACCGTCTTCAGGGGTGATGACACCGGCTTTTTCAAGAGCCGTAATTCGCTCCGCTCGCTTTTTTAAATATAATTTCCGTAAATATTCCTGTTTCATGACGACTCCTTTCGCAATAGGCTATATACTTGATTCCACTCGCTACCAATTATTTTATCTTATGGAAAGGAGTGCTGCCAGATTTTGTGACTGCAATGAAAGTTGAAATACGGGATGGACTCACCATTTTAAATCACCCGTTAGTTGATCGTTAATCTTATCCCGATTTTTTCGAATCGGCGGCATGGGGCAAAATTTGGTTGACGGCATTACTTTTTCTTATGGCTTTGAGATCTTTTTTCTTTAAGATCCTCTTTTCCGTTTTTCCATCAAAAATATGCAGATCGCTACTATTAGCCGAAAACTGAATGTTCATCCCGGGGACAAGATCAAGGAAAGGATTGGTGAAGAAGCGGATCATTGTATCTCCGACAAGAACATTAATCAGTTTAGCATGGCCGATTGTTTCTACAAATTGTATCGTCCCCTCGAGTTGCAGGTCCCCATGCGAACCTAATTGGATATCGTGCGGACGAATACCTACGATGACATCACCGTTGTAGGATTTCGTCAGCAGCCTGGTTTCAAGCGGTAATTTTCGGTTATGCAGGTGAAGAATACCGTTATTAACAGATCCATGCAAAAAGTTCATGGGTGGGGTTCCGATAAACCGGGCCACATATAAATTTTCAGGTTGATAATATAAAGCCATCGGGGTATCGTACTGGATGATTTGCCCGTCTTTCATTACGGCGATTCGGTCGGCTAACGTCATGGCCTCTTGTTGATCATGGGTGACCAAAATCGTTGTGATTCCTAGCTTTTTCTGTAAACGGGATATTTCAGAACGCATTTCAATTCGTAACCGTTCGTCCAGGTTAGACATCGGTTCATCCAATAGTAAAAGTCGGGGGTTTTTAACGATTGCACGCGCCAGGGCAACCCGTTGTTGCTGACCGCCGGATAATTCACCGGGCTTTCGATGAAGGTATTGTTCTAGATGGACCGTTGCGGCGGCCTCTTTTGCCCTCTGAATCCGTTCTTCTTTCTTCACTTTCTGTTGTTTCAAGGGAAAGGCGATATTATCCAAAACGGTCATATGGGGATAAAGAGCGTAGCTTTGGAAAACCATTCCCACATTCCGATCCTTTGGTTCGACCTCATTAACACGCTGACCATCGAAGAGAATATCCCCCGAATCCGGTTTGTAAATACCGGCGATCATTAGCATGGTTGTTGTTTTCCCGCATCCGGAAGGGCCGAGTAATGCGATAAACTCCCCGTCTTCGATTGACAAATTTAAATTGTCGATCGTATTCGTTTTCTTATCGAAAGACTTCGTGATATTCTTTAGTTCGATTTTCATGCGTTTTTGATCCCTCCCGAGCTCACTTGCATGAGTGATTTTTGGGTGAAGATGAAGAAGATTAAAACGGGAATCATATAAAAGAGAGAAATGGCCCCTAACAAGCTATAGTTGACCAAATTCGGGTCACTTGTAAGCTTTTGTAAAAATGATGCAAGTGTGATATTATCACCACTCACGATGAAGGTATAAAGGAGCAAGAATTCGGACCAGCCCGATAAAAATGAGAAAATACTGATCGATGCGATTCCCGGTTTGATGAGAGGAAGCACGATCTGGAACCAGACTTTTATTCGACTGCATCCATCGATCAGGCCTGCCCATTCCACATCCCACGGCACATCGTCAAAAAAACCCTTGATAATCCAGGTCGTCATCGGAATCTGTAAAGCGGTTTTCACGAGGATGACACCGAATAATGAATCGTACAGACCGAAGAAATTGAGTATATAAAAGACGGCGATTAATAGTGAGATACTCGGAAAAGCGTGGAGCAGCATCGTCGTGGTCAAGATGAACTTTCTTCCTGGAAATTGAATTCGGGATAGGGCGTATCCGGACATGACGCCGATCAGCACTTCTAAAATCGTCATCGTTCCCGCAAAGACGAAGGAATTCCATGTTGCGGTCCAAATGCTCGGCAACTCACTGCCACGATAGACGATGGGCTCCCACAAAAATGACCAGTTTTCTAGAGTGAAAGATTCGGGTATTATACCGAATTTCATCTTTTGAAAGAAAGAATTCAAGAACAACCATAAATACATGAAAATAATCGGTAACGTGGTGATACCTAAAACACCGTAGGCGATGAAATAGGGAAGCCGTTTTTTCAATATATAGATGCGGCTTTTTTGCCGCGGGATCGTCACCGTTGCTTGTGCTGAATCCATGTAATCAGCTCCTTATTCAATTCTCGTAGGTCGGATCATTTTTCCCATTCCAAAAACTTTCCATAACAGGAGAGAAATGAAGAAGGCGATGATCACGATAATCAGCGAAATCGCCGAACCGTAACCATATTCGAAATTCTGGAAAGCTTTATGGTACGAATAAAGCGCCAGAACTTCTGTGGCATTTACCGGACCACCATCAGTGATTAGTAAGATGTATTCATAGGAAGTCAATAATGATAGAAGTTGCCAGATCGTAACGAACATGAAGGGCCAGCGGATATGCGGGAAGATAATGTCTTTTATGACAGACAAATGTCCGGCACCGTCAACATCCGCTGCATAAAACAAATCCCTCGGTATCGATTTTATTGCTGATGAAAAGATGATCATCCCGAATGAGGCACCGATTAAACCATTGGCTAAGATAATGATGAGCATCGGCTGAGTGGTTAAATAACTGACTGGTGGTAATCCGAACAAGGAGCGGATGCTGTTTAATAAACCGTATTCACTTGGGTCGAAAAACCAAATCCAGAGGAGGGCGTAAACAACAGGTGGTGTAATTCTGGGTAACATCCAGATGGTTCGGAAAAAGAGACTCGTTCTTTCCCAGCGTATAAAATAGGTGGTCAAGAGCGCGAGAATAAACCCGAAAAAAACATTGATCACCAGTGTGAATAAAACATACGTTACAGTGTTTTTCAAAATCAATCCGATGTTCGGATCAGCAAGCAACTTCCGGAAATTGTTAAGTTCAATGAATTCCCAACGCATCGACGAATCCATACCGGTAAAGGCCAAAATCGCGGTTAAAATCACCGGGATGAAATAAAAAATAACGACGAGGATTAAAAAAGGGCCAAGCATAATAACCGGTAAACGCCATTTTTTCCAACTTGATCGCATCAACTTTCCCTCCAATATGGTGCCAGGACCCGGATGGGTCCCGGCGGTGTAACACTTCATCAGATGGAAGAGATCTGATTTATTCTTTAATGATCAATTCGTCACCGAGATCGTTTTGCAATTGGGTTTCTAAATCGTTCATGGCCTCTTCAACCGTTTTTTGATCAAGTTCGACCGCTTGAATAGCGGAGAAGATAGCTTTAGAGAATGCGGAAAAATCTTTATGGTTCGGTACGAATGTTGTGTAGTCAAGCATATAAGTGGCTTTACCAAGAGTCATATTGTTTTTGATATCGGGATGTTCCGCTGCACTTTGTGTTACCGGAAGATGGGCGGTTTTCACATCGTGATTGGCTTGAATTTCAGGATCTGCGACAATTTCTAAAAGACGAACGATGTAATCAAAGTGTTCGGTATTTGATGAAACGGTGTATACAAATGGATGGGATAGGGTGTTCGGTTTTCCACCTTTTTCGGACGCGGGAATCAACATCATTCCGAAGTTTTCATGGACCCATTCCTCATCCACTTTCCCGAGCTCATCGTGATATGGGTCGTCCGCCCAGTTAAAGACATTCCAGAGTCCGCCGTAATAAAAGAGTGTCTTTCCGTTTACGACTGTCCGGTGAATATTGCTCCATTCCATTTGGGTAATGTCTTTAGGGGTCAACCCTTTCTCGGTGATTTCATCAAAATACTGCAATGTTTTTTCTACGGCCGGTTTGTCAAAGACAATTTTGTTTTGTTCGCTATCATAGACGGTTCCCCCGAAATTAAAGATATGGGCGTGGAAATCGGTACCTTCAACCGGGCGGTGAATGATGCCGTTTTCCACGATTCCCTTGTTCACCGCTTCTTCGGCAACCCGGGTCATATCATCCAGAGTAAATTCGCCATTGACGACCTTTTCTGGCAAACTTTCAATCTCTTCATCAGTCCACCCGAGTTCCCGCAAAAGATTTTTGTTGTAGTAAACGGGGCGTGATTCCATATCTTGAGGGGCACCCCAAATTTCACCTTTATAAGTAACCGCGTCCCAGATTAGTGGGAAGGTATCTTTGTAGGCTTCAGAATCTTTCAACTCGTTTAAAGGCAGGATGTAGTTTCCGTCGGCTAACCAGCCAATATTTTCATGTCCGGTTGTATAGATATCAGGTTCTTTCTTTGCCTGATGAGCAAGCATGAATTGCTTTGCGTAGTCATCGCTGCTACCATCATACATATCGGTCTCTACTTGAATTTGAATATCTTCCCCTTCAGCTTTTAATTCTTCATTTAATTTTTCCGCAGCAAGAGCAATATTTTCTACCCGAGTTGTTTCTGGACTGAGCGACTGAACACGAATCGTGATCGTATTGCTATCACCTGTGGCCGACTGATTACTACCACCATCACTTCCATCGTCACTTCCACAGGCACTCATGATTGTAATTAATAGGATGGAAGCGATGATGAGGAACCATTTTTTGAACGGTCGCATACAATCATCCCTCCATAAGAAGTTTTTTCTATTGTTATAAATGAAATCTTAAAAATTGGGAACGTTCCCACATAGAGAAGAAAAATAAGGTTGTATCGCTATAAATCTATTGAGGAAGTACCGGGAATAGGCTTTTCAGGTCATTCTTCTATGTGGTACCGTTCCCACATGTGCGAAAAGATAGATACATAGAAAGAGGTTGGCTATTCCTAAGGGAAAATGGATGTGATTACAAAGGTGATAGTGTGAAATGATAGATGATTATGAAGATTATACAAGTTTATTATATCACATTATTTTGGCGAACGGGTAGACTCCCTGATCATTAATTTCGGATCGTAGGTTACTCTTTCGGGCTGGATCTCTTTATTATTGATCAATTCGACTAATTTTGAAACAGCATCTTCCGCCATCTTAACTTTATCGATTTGTATCGTTGTCAAGGAAGGATGAAACAGTTTCGATAAATCGATATCGTTGAATCCCATGATTGAAAGGTCTTCCGGAATATGGACCCCTTTTGTTAAGAAAAACTTCATCGCACCGATGGCAAGATAGTCATCTGTTGCAAAAATGGCGGTAGGTTGTTTCTTAAGGAAGTGATCCCATGCACGCGCTGCTGTTTGATAACCTGCCTCAAAAGTAGCCGTTGTCGAATACAAAATATCTGCTGCGTTAATCTGTCCCCCCAATTCATTGAAACGTTCGCAAAATCCTTGGAATCGTAACAGTTCGTTCGGGCCTGTATTTAAACATGTTAATACCCAAATATTTCTATGTCCTAATCGATATAAGTATTCAGCGGCTATCCTGCCACCGTTTATTTCATGATTAGAAATTTGTAAGTAATGATCCGTTTCGGTACCGTTAATCATGACACAGGGGATATGAATCTTGTCGAGGTAATTTAATACGTCATGGTTCACAAGATTTATCAAGATGAGCCCATCGACTCTTTTTTCTACCATATAATCGATATGCCGAGAAGACTCGTTTTTTTCGAGTGCGACAAAAATGGAATAATTCAGCTCATGGGCCTTTTCCAAAAGCGGACCGATAATCGATTCATATACGGACTTTTCCGTATCATACTGTTTCTCTTTAAAGAAGATGACCCCGATATTATCTGTTTTGTTCGATACCATCGCTCGGGCTACCCGATTCGGTTTATATTGTAATTCCTCTACGGCTTTCCATACTTTCTCCTGTGCTTCTTTACTAGCAAAACCTTTACCAGAGATCACCCGAGAGACCGTCGACTTAGAAACTCCCGCACGTAAGGCAATATCTTTGATGGTGACGCCCAATATTTACCCTCCAGAATGATTAATCAGTCCAATAATAAATTTTAATGAGCAAGTTTTCGGCTGTCAATTTTGTTAAATATGAAAGGAACGTTAAAGAAAAATACGATCATATTCTTTCGGACCCTCTCAGGCGAAACAAAGACAATCGCTCTTTTAATGAGCAGTTTTCTGGAATTTCGTGCATTAATCGTTTTAAATAAAATTAATAACGATTAAAGGGGAGGGAGAATTGATGCACATTACCGATGGGGCAAAAGAGTTGATACAAGATTATCTGAACAGAAAAAATGCGGATGGTTTGCGTTTATATAGAGAAGCGAGTGGCTGCGGTTGTGGCGCTATGCAGTATGCTTTAACGGCAGAGGAACCCCATGAAACGGATACGGTAAAAATTATTAATGGTATCAAAATAGCATTTGCACCCGATGTCGGTCCGACGGATCATCTAACCCTGGATCTGGATGAATATGAAGGGGCTCAGGGACTGGTTTTATTAGGAGCCGATACAGGCTGTGGGTGTTCTTAAGTCACATATAAAAAGTGTGAAAAAGGAACTGATTATGAGATCAGTTCCTTTTTTCATGGTTTAAGGATGTTGTTGGAAACGAGCTAAATCATCGACCAAAATTTTGCAGCCGCTTTTGAAAGGGGGGAAGCGGCCATTTTCAGGGCGACCGGTTCGATTTGCAAATCAAAATCATCGTACTCATAGATATTAATTCGTTCAAAATATCCAGAGGGATAATGGAGTCTCGGAATGATCGAGATACCGAGACCGCGGTTCACTAAGGCGATAACCACTTGAATATCCATGCATTGAAAAACGATATTCGGTTTGACGCCGTGTTTTCCGAAGAAACTAAGGATCTTTTCCGATAAAGGATGATCATCCAGATCTCCTAACATGATAAAGGGGAGTTCTGCTATTTCTTCGACTGTGGGATTCACCGAAAGCCGATCTTTCCAATTGCGGGGTACGATGAGGACCGCTTTTTCCTTCTTAAATGGTTTAATTTCAAAAGTCTCACTTTGACCTGGGTTGAATAAAAAAGCCAGATCGAGTTCTTTTTGTTTCAATTTATATAACAGAATCTTTTTATAGCCGGTGAACGTGTGAATTTTAATTTGCGGATATTTCTTCCTAAATTGGACGATGTAATCGATAAGGATATTTATACAGGCAGGCGCTACCCCGATTCTGACCGTTCCCGCCTCCCCCTCCTCAATTTCGTGTATTTGCCTTTTTACCTCTTTCGTTTGATTTAAAACACTCTCTGCATATTCATACAATAATTTTCCCGCTTCTGTTACTTCCCATTTTTTTCGGTTGCGATGAATCAGCGTTGTGCCCAACTCTGATT